>NZ_JAKIHL010000033.1 GCF_021608135.1 Microaerobacter geothermalis | reverse complement strand
CAGGAATTTGTGCTCAATGATCGATGCTGTCCGTTTAGTTCGCGGGGTCTGATATTGCTACCACCATAAAGATTTACGACTTACCATTCCCCTGTTCAATTTCCATTATGAGAAGATGACGATGATACAGTAACTAGGTAACTACTGGATGGAATTATTTTCATGAGAATTTGTGACCCTTCGGGTCATGTAAGTTTAGTTCTGCATCTATAAAAAATAAGGCAATAAAAAAGAGGTGGAGAGATGGTACTGCTAGGAACCATAGTAAATGCGTTGGCGATTATTGTAGGAGCTGTCATTGGCTCTTTTTTTTCTAGTGTTTCATCCAATTTAAAACGAACAGTCATGCAGGGGATTGGGTTATCAGTGATGATCTTGGGGATATCGATGGGGCTTAAGACTGAAAACATTTTGGTGGTGATTTTAAGTCTAGTGATTGGTGGAATTATAGGAGAGTTAATGAAGGTGGAAAAGAGGCTAGACCAATTAGGGGAATTACTAGAGAAAACCATTGGCGGAAAGGGGAACAAAAAAATTGTCACGGGATTTGTCACAGCCACTTTAGTTTACACCATAGGGGCAATGGCAATATTGGGTGCGTTAGACAGCGGTTTAAGGGAAAATCACGATATTTTATACACAAAGGCGATGTTGGACGGATTTTCATCCATTATTTTTTCTTCTACTTTAGGGATTGGCGTTGCGTTTTCAGCAATTCCAGTTTTTTTGTATCAAGGCTTGATCGCTATTAGTGCTACTTACATTGAAAAATTGATCAGTGAAGCTTTGCTGCAACAAATGATAACAGAAATCACCTCAACAGGTGGAATTTTAATTGTGGCAATTGCCATTAATTTATTGGAAATCAAAAAGATAAATGTGGCTAATTTGTTGCCATCCATGCTGATTGTAGCGATCTTAGTACCACTGATCTCCTATTTATCCGGTATTTTTTCAGGATTTTTTCAGTAGATTGCAACAAATAACCCAAGGTCAAACTCGAAAAATATGAAAGAGTGATGAATTTTGTTGAAATTTATGAAAAAGTGATTGAAGAAGCAGGATTTTTATAGATAGGGAGCGAAATTGAATAAGGCTATGAATATAGGGAGGACATTATCCTGTTTTTCTTTATGTTGAGGGAGGTAAAATATGTCGCTCGGGAAGAAAAATCATTACACCATTCTGATTGTTCCGCATACAGAAAAGGAAACCATTACCCTAAAAATTCCTGTTTTTATCTTTCAATTGATCGCGATACTTTTTGTGATTGGCGTATTTTTTATGGTGATGTGGGTCAATCAGTATAAAACATTAAAGCGAGAAAATGAGAATTTAAAGTATGTCAAAGTGGAAGCAGAAACAATGAAAAAGGAATTTTCTGATGTAGTTCGCGATGTGATTCTAATGAAAAAGAGTTTAGCTTCTCTGGAAGAGTTGGAAATGAAAATTAGGGAAGAAAATAATTTCGATCCGACGAAGAGCTATTTTTCGCAGAAAAAGGAATCTGTGAAAATAAGCAGTTTAAATGACCATGGTGAGGGCGGAACAGAAAATCAATTACTGACTGAGGCAAAGACAGGATTGGCAGAATTGAAGGAAGCGCTTCCCGAAAGAGAGAACGGATTGAAGTCATTGTTGGAAGAGGTGACAGATAAAAATAATTTATTGGCATCCACTCCATCCATATGGCCAACTGTTGGAAGAGTGACATCAAGGTTTGGATATCGAAGGGATCCGTTTACATACAGAACTTCTTTTCATTCGGGAATCGATATCGCGAATAATTACAATACTCCTGTATACGCTACTGCTGATGGAAAAGTCATCATAACAGAAACCCGCGGCGGATCAGGTAAATATATCGAAATTTATCATGGCAGGGGAATTTCTACAACCTATTCTCATCTCAATAAATATCTTGTTAAACCAGGAGATAAAGTGAAAAAGGGGCAGCTGATCGCCCTAATGGGGAATACCGGAAGGAGTACTGGGCCCCATTTGGATTATGGGGTAAAAGAATACGGAAAATATGTCAATCCAGAAAAATATTTACCATAATATTGAGAGGAGAAATTACATGTTTGGTGGAAAGCAAAATATAAATAAAGTGGATACAATTATAGGACCAGGCACCGAATTCATAGGGGATATCAAGGCGACCGGCATTGTTCGAATTGATGGCTCCCATCAGGGAAAGATTGAGACCATGGGAGATGTGATTGTAGGGGAAA
Source organism: Microaerobacter geothermalis (assembly GCF_021608135.1). Taxonomy (NCBI): domain Bacteria; kingdom Bacillati; phylum Bacillota; class Bacilli; order Caryophanales; family Bacillaceae; genus Microaerobacter; species Microaerobacter geothermalis. Next base: position 38,379 of record NZ_JAKIHL010000033.1, on the reverse strand, counting down.
AAGGGAACGTAGCTGCTGAGATTAGAGGACGGAACATTTCGATTGCAGGGAAAGTAGAAGGTCCCGTTGTTGCAGAGGGCAGATTACAGATACTCCCCAAAGGAGTCCTTATCGGGGATGTAGAGGTTTCCACCATAATCATAGAAGAAGGTGGAAAATATAACGGACAATGTCTGATGAAGAGTTTGGAGGAACACGGGCTGAAAAGTTCAAAAACAGAAGCAGACACAAGGAATAAATAATCTACGATGTATATCTTTATTATAAATCCATGCGCTGGAAACCAACGAGCAGAGAAGATTTGGTCTCAGCTCTCCCGTTATTTGGATAGAAGAGAAATATCTTATCATTACTATATGACCAAATATCCACGCCATGCAGTTCAATTGACTCAATCAGCCATTCAGCAAGAAAAAGAGATAGATGCAATCGTTGCCATTGGTGGAGACGGTACAGTAAATGAAGTGATAGAGGGCATGGTTACCTCTACTATCCCCTTCGGATATATACCGGCAGGCTCAGGAAATGATTTTGCCCGATATTATCAAATTCCAAGCCATCCTATTGAAGCTTTTGAGATCATTATGAAAAAAAAGACCATCTCTATTGATATAGGGAAAATGACCAACGGTTATTTTGTAAGTTCTTTGGGGGCAGGATTTGATGCGCAGATTGCTTTGAAAACCAATAGATCTTTCTACAAGAAATGGTTGAATCTATTGGGAATTGGAAAATTATCTTATGTAATTACCGTGTTAAAAGAGATTTTCTTGTATGTGCCTACTTCCTTGAAAATTATAATAAATGAAAAGGAGTTTCACTATTCTAAGGTGTGGTTTGCTGCGGTTACGAATATTCCATATTACGGCGGTGGGATGAAAATAAGTCCGAATGCAGTGCCAAATGATGGCATGTTGGAAGTTATTATCGTTTCCCAATTAAATCGTTGGCAGTTACTTAGATTTTTCCCTCAGGTATTTAAAGGGACTCATATTCATTTGCCTCAAGTTAAAGTTCTCTATGGCAGTGAAATCACTGTAAATATGGAGCCATCAACTCCTGTCCATGCCGATGGAGAGATAAAAGGAGAAACTCCGATTAAAATTACACTGTTACAACAAAAAATGAATATCATCGTTCCCGAATAGCTGATGTCCTCAAATGGGTCACAGCTATTTCTTTGGACCATCGCTAAGATTCTTGTTTTGGCTGAGAGAAAATCCCCTGCTTGTCTCCATGTAGGTTTTGCTTCTCAAAAAGTGCAGAACTCCATTGTGTAATACCTAAGTAGAGAAAAGATGCAATTACATCTGCTATGCTCATCACCACATGCAGCCTTGTATTCTGAAGGACGAGATACTCCATAAATCCTCCCACATTTACTACCCCAGTAATATGAAGATGCCCAATCTCAGGAAGATCCTTTTGAACACCAGCTCCAGGCTTTAGGGGGCCTTCAGCAATGGTAATTTTCCCTATATTTTCAGGCTGTCCTAAACATGCATCGATAGCAATAAAACAGGGAAGAATGTGTTTTTGGTGAATATGAGTCATCGTTTCTTGAAGATTTATGGCATGAACAGGCTGTTCCAATGTCCCGTAAAGGGGCACATGTTCTGGCAATAAATTCTTTAATTTACTGCCTACTAAAGGGCCAAGGGCATCTCCGGTAGAACGATCCGTTCCAATGCATATGATCACAAGGTCCATAAAATACTTCTGTTTAAGATAAAGAAAAAATTGCTTTGCTAGTAATTCGACCGCATTCTCATCATGAAAATGCACCTGATATGGGGAAGTAGGCTTGGCAAATCTTTGGCTATTCACAGGAGAAACCTCCTAAAACATTTTAAAAGAAATGTAAAAATAAGTATTAACAGTATACGGAGAGAGAAATGAGAATATACGTGTTAATACATCTTATATTTGTTTCCTTAAAGAGTTTTTCCGTTTTATTGAATGGAATGCAGGAGGTGAACGGCGTGGATAGTTGGAACAGGGGGATAAAGATAGGTTTAACTATAGTAGGTACAACCATTGGGGCAGGTTTTGCATCAGGCAGAGAATTATGGGAGTTTTTTAGTTCCTATGGAGAACAAAGCGTATGGGGAATTTTAATCGCTATTTTTCTATTTACCGTATCAAGTATGACGATTTTATGGTTAAGTTGGAAATATCAATCCGAACATTATTTTCATGTTTTGGAGATTTTGATGGGAAAAAGAGTAGCCTATGTATTTGATGGCATAATTCTATTTTATTTGTTCACAGTAACCGTTGTGATGTTTGCCGGAAGTGGGGCCGCTTTTTTTCAATGGGACATGACCCATTTATCAGGAGTGTTATTTATTGCTGTGCTTGTTTATATCGTGTTATTGTTTAACGTAGAGGGGATCATATCTTTAAATACATACATTGTACCCATGCTGATGATTATCTTATTGGTCATCCCCCTTCAATTTCTCATTATGAAAGATATGATGTTGTTCTTTCCGACATGGACTTCATCACCGGTATGGACTTCGGCCATTACTTATGCTTCCCTTAATATCGTCCCATTAGTTGCTGTTTTATCCACTTTTGGAACTCATGTAAAACAAAAGAAAGAAATCATGATTGCAGGATTAGTGGGAGGATTAAGTTTAGGAACAATTGCCATTCTGCTGAATCAAGCACTGCTGATCAATGGGGAAAAAGTGATTCGTCAGGAGATTCCCTTATTTTCATTGGTGGATATCTATCCTTCTTATATTATTTTTTTAGTTACAATCATTTTATGGATTGCTATTTATACCACTGCCGTAAGCAGTCTTCATGGATTAATTCGCCGCATCAAAGAATGGATTGGATTACCAATATGGCTTTTAACAGCACTACTCATCGTATTCATGATTACGCTCAGTCAATTTGGTTTTTCTGTATTGGTGAAGGTCCTGTATCCTCTATATGGAGTATTAAATTTGTTTGTCTTGATGGTGATACTGTTATACCCCATCTCAGGATCAGTAAAAAAAGAGTAGCAGAATGCTAGCCGATGACTCATTTTGGTGTAGGAAGAGAATTAAGGAAATTGATAAAGAAAACATTTGATGAACAAGGGGTCGAAATTCCCTATCCACGTTTGGTACATTATAATAGACAAGAACTTGAGGAAAAAGGGTAGGAGGATATTGAATGGAAAGAAAACAATTTTCTATGGGAGATATTGTCCAAATGAAAAAGCCCCATCCCTGTGGTGCCAATGAATGGCAGGTGATTCGCATGGGGGCGGATGTTCGGATAAAATGTCAGAAGTGCGGACATAGTGTTCTTCTACCGAGGCTGGAATTTGAGCGGAAAATGAAGAAGGTACTTGTACCAAAAAATGAAACAAACTATACTAACAATGATTGATTTTAGCAAAATGTTAGGAGTGTATATAAACAATGGGATTGACTTGCGGAATTGTGGGTTTGCCCAATGTGGGAAAATCTACTTTATTTAATGCAATTACCCAGGCAGGGGCGGAGTCTGCCAATTATCCTTTTTGCACCATCGATCCCAATGTGGGAGTGGTAGAAGTACCGGATGAGCGACTCACCAAGTTGACGGAACTTGTTGAACCCAATCGTACAGTTCCGACGGCATTTGAATTTGTTGATATTGCCGGTTTGGTCAAGGGTGCAAGCCGGGGAGAAGGGCTGGGGAACAAATTCTTGTCCCACATTCGGGAAGTGGATTCCATCGCCCATGTTGTCCGCTGTTTTGAAGATGAAGATATCACACACGTCTCAGGGAAAGTTGACCCGATTTCTGATATAGAGACCATTAATCTGGAATTGGTGCTGGCTGATCTGGAATCGGTGGAGCGGCGCATAGAAAAAACCAGGAAAAATTTGAAATCAGGAGAAAAGAAGGCTCAGCAGGAATTTGCTTTATTGGAAAGGCTGAAAGCCCATTTTGAAGAAGGAAAACCGGCCCGTCAGCTTGATTTGGATGATGAAGATCGTCTGCTCATTAGAGACCTTCATTTATTGACATTGAAACCGATGCTTTATGTAGCCAATATTGGAGAAGATGAAGTGAGCTCAGGAGATAACAATCCATATGTTCAACAAGTCAAGGAATATGCAGCAGGAGAAGATGCTGAGGTTATCGTCATCAGTGCCAAATTGGAATCAGAAATCGCTGAACTGGAAGGGGAAGACAAAGTCCTTTTCCTAGAAGAACTTGGATTGGAAGAATCAGGATTGGACCGACTCATTCAAGCGGCATACAAGCAATTGGGGCTCATTACCTATTTTACCGCCGGTGTTCAGGAAGTAAGGGCATGGACGATAAAAAAAGGGACCAAAGCTCCCCAAGCGGCTGGAGTCATTCATTCAGATTTTGAAAAGGGTTTTATTCGTGCCGAAGTGGTTAGTTATGAAGATTTAATCGCAAGCGGTTCAATGGCCCAGGCAAGGGAAAGAGGTCTTCTCCGTCTGGAAGGGAAAGAATATGTGGTTCAAGACGGGGATATTATGCATTTCCGTTTCAACGTATAATTCTACACTTTGTTCGATATAAAGATTGTGTCTGACCTGTTCACCTAGGTTGGTAGTTGTAAATCATCTTTCCATTTGATATAATCACTAAATGCGAGTTTATTATATCTCGCTCCTTGCTCCTTCGGGGGCCGCTTAGACCAAAAGGAGGTGAAGAGCATGCGTAAATATGAGTTGATGTACATTTTACGCCCAGACCTTGAAGAGGAGAAATTAAGATCCCTTGTTGAAAAGTTTAAAGGATTGGTTACCGACAATGGCGGTGAAATTACAAATCTTCAAGAAATGGGAAAGCGTCGTTTGGCTTATGAAATGAAAAAACTTCGCGAAGGTTATTATGTATTAATGAACTTTCTGGCAACCCCAGCGATTGTGTCCGAAATGGATCGCATCATGAAAATTACTGATGAAGTCGTTCGTCATCTTGTGATTCGCGATGAAAAGGAATAATTCTCGGAGGGGATAATATGTTAAACCGCGTCATTTTAATCGGTCGGTTAACGAGAGACCCTGAGTTGCGTTATACTCCAAATGGGGTAGCGGTGACTACATTTACCTTGGCTGTTGACCGGCCCTTTACGAACCAACAAGGGCAAAGAGAAGCTGACTTTATTAATATCGTTACTTGGAGACAACTGGCTGAGACCTGTGCCAATTATCTGAAAAAAGGTCGCTTAACAGCAGTTGAAGGCAGAATTCAGATTCGAAATTATGAAAATAATGAAGGTCGAAGAGTTTATGTAACAGAAGTTGTAGCGGATAACGTTCGTTTCTTAGAGTCTATGTCAAAGACCAGCCAAGGTCAAAGTTATCCTTCATCCGATGATGGCCGGTTTACTGATGACCCCTTTGCTGATCAAGGAAAAACGATCGATATTTCAGATGATGATTTACCCTTTTAATTCCTAAAGTAAGGAGGGAAAGAAATGAGCCGTCGTCCACGGGGACATAAGCGCCGTAAAGTATGCTACTTTACAGTAAATAAAATTACACACATTGACTATAAAGATATCGACATGCTGAAGAAGTTTATCAGTGAACGGGGCAAAATATTACCTCGCCGCGTCACCGGAACTTCTGCGAAATATCAGCGCCAATTGACAACCGCCATTAAGCGTGCTCGCCAAATTGGATTGCTGCCATATACCACTGAATAAATGGAAAACACCTTGGTGTATTAAAATACTCCAAGGTGTTTTTTTTACAAAATTCCGATGCCCATGAGAAGCGAGTTGGTATTATCAATGTGTATTATGATAAAATAATACTCCAGGGTAACGAAAAAAGGAGTGTTTTGCATTTGAAAAGCCAATTAAAAGGAATGATTGAGGGCGCTATCCTCACAGCTACATATGCCGTGCTTTTGTTTTTGACAATCTACACGCCCATTGGAATGATTTCCGTATTTATTCTCCCCATCCCGTTTGTGGTATATGGAAAAAGACATGGTTTTCAACCATCTGTTTGGATGTTTGTTGCTTCCCTTGGAGTTACCTTTTTAATTGCAGGAGGAGTATATTCCTTAGGCTATACCTTCTTCTTTGCGTTTATAGGAGCAACTATGGGTGTGCTTTATCAAAAGGAAAAGAGTGCCATGCAAGTGGTTTTGGGAGGATTTTTCGCTTCCCTACTAGGAATATTATTTTATATATTACTTACATCCTTGGTGATGAATTTAAACCTGATTCAGATGTACCAGGAAGCATTGAATAAATCCGTTGAGGAAAGTAATCGATGGTTGACAAGATTAGGAATTCCCCAGAATCCGGAAATGGAAGAAGCTTTAAGAAGCATGGCTGAACAAATTCGATTCATGATTCCGTCTATTATATTAGGTTCTTCTATGATTATATCATTCATTACCCACTGGATTTCCAGGATCATTTTAAATCGACTAAGGGAACCTGTTCCTCAATTTCCACCCTTTCGTGAGTGGAAGTTTCCCAAATCATTTTTATTCTACTATTTAATGGCTGTGATTTTGATGATGTTCGTTAGCGCCCAAAAAGAGGGTTATCTATACATGGTTGGAGTCAATTTGCAACCGCTGTTGCAGTTGGTGATGGTGATCCAAGGGTTATCATTTGTTGCATATTATTTTTACTCTAAAGGATGGGGAAAGGGAGCATTTGTCATCATCATCTTGCTGGTATTTCTTTTTCCTCCCCTAACATTTATACTTAGTTTAACTGGAATTTTGGATTTAGGATTTGATTTACGTAAGAGAGTGAAATCTGGGAGCTGAGAAAATGCCGAAGTTTCTTTTTAAAAGATGGCATGGATTTCATATGGTTTTTTCCCTTATTTTTGGAGCTATCCTTTTGGGTATTCTTTCCTTATATCATTGGGTCTATGGATTAATAGGCCTTTTTCTCTTTTTTGTCATCGCCTATTTCAACTATCGCGCCGAAATTGCTTTTAGGCAGGACTTGCAAGAGTATATCATTACCATAAGCCACCGGGTAAAAAAAGCAGGCGAAGAAGTGATTAATGAGATTCCGATGGGGATGGTTCTTTATAGTGAAGAGAAGACGATTCAATGGCATAATCCTTTTATTACCAAAATATTTGATAAGGAAATGATTGGCGCCCATTTGAGGGAATTAGCCCCATCCCTAGAAAAAATAGAAGGAAAGACCAAGATGGAAGTCCAACTGCATGATCGTATCTACCAAGTCCAAATTAAAGCGGATGAAAGAATTTTATACCTATGGGACATTACGGAACATCATACCCTAAAAATCAAATATGAGAATGAACAATTGGTTTATATTATTTTTCATATGGATAATGTGGACGAAGTAGCCCAGGGAATGGATGAACAAAGCAGAAGTTTGCTTATGACCAATGTTACCGGGGCCATTACGGAATGGTGCAATCAAAAGGGGATATATCTGCGTCGCTTTGCTTCAGATAAGTTTTTCGGCATTACCGATGCCAAGACATTAAAGGAATTGGAAAAAAATCATTTTGATATTCTAGATGTTGTAAGGGAAATTACAGTGGATAATAAAATTCCCGTTACCCTCAGCATCGGGGTGGGAGCAGGGGTAAAATCATTTATCGAACTGGGAAAACTGGCCCAGTCCAGCTTGGATATTGCATTGGGTCGAGGTGGCGATCAAGCGGCAGTTAAAGTGGGAAATCGATTATCCTTCTACGGTGGAAAGTCAAATGCCGTCGAAAAGCGTACAAGGGTGAGGGCACGGGTCATCTCCCATGCTTTAAGAGATCTTATTTTAGAAAGTGACCAGGTATTCATCATGGGCCACAAACATGCGGATACCGATTCCCTAGGGGCTTCTATTGGTGTACTAAAAGCGGTTCAAACCAATGGCAAAGAAGGATTTGTCATATTGGATGAAGTGAATCCTGGGATTGAAAAACTGATGAATGCTGTGAAGGAGCATGATTACTTGTATGATTTTTTTATTCGTCCGGACCAGGCCCTATCGATGGCTACACAACGTTCTCTTGTGGTGGTAGTAGATACCCATAAACCCTCTATGGTGATTGAGCCACGACTATTGGATGGTCATAAACGAACAGTGGTGATTGATCATCATCGAAGAGCAGAAGAATTTGTGGCAGATCCGGTGTTAATTTATTTAGAACCTTATGCTTCTTCAACCTGTGAATTAGTGACAGAACTGCTTCAATATCAAAGTGATAAATTAATGATGGATGTATTGGAAGCAACCACGCTATTGGCGGGAATTGTTGTAGACACAAAAAGTTTTTCCTACCGAACGGGGTCAAGGACCTTTGAGGCAGCATCATTCCTCCGCAGGAATGGTGCGGATACGGCATTGGTTCAAAAACTGTTAAAGGAAGATATTGAACAGTTTATGAAGCGGTCAGAGATTATTAAAAATGCAGAGGTGATCTTTGACTCCATTGCCGTTGCCAGAGGGGAGCAGGATCAGGAATATCATCAAATTTTGATTGCGCAAACAGCGGATACTTTGCTAAATATGGATGGAATCACAGCCTCCTTTGTGGTTAGTCGAAGGACGGACGGTTTAATTGGAATCAGTGCCAGAAGTCTGGGAGATGTCAACGTTCAGGTAATCATGGAAAAAATGGGAGGAGGTGGCCATTTGACAAATGCTGCCGCCCAATTAAGAGATATGTCATTGGATGAAGCCATTCATCAATTGAAAGAAACGATTGAGGAATATTTAAATGAAAGGGGATTAATCTAATGAAGGTTATCTTTCTAAGGGATGTTAAGGGACAAGGGAAAAAAGGAGAGATGAAAGAGGTATCCGACGGATATGCCCGAAATTTTCTCATTCCGAAAGGACTTGTTGTTCCAGCTACTGAAGGGAATTTAAAGACATTGGAGATACAGAAAGAAAAAGAGAGAAAGAGAAAGGAACAGGAATTGGCGGAGGCAAAACAATTAAGTAAAGAACTTGAAAAATTAACGGTTACCATAAAGGCAAAGTCAGGGGAAGGCGGAAGATTGTTTGGCTCGGTTACCAGCAAGCAAATTGCCGAGACCCTGGAGAAAATGAACATAAAAATTGACAAACGAAAGATTCAGTTAAATGAACCAATCCGAACTTTGGGGGTTACCAATATCCCGGTCAAACTCCATTCTGAGGTGACTGCCCAGCTAAAAGTGCATGTCATTGAAGAGTAGAAACAAAGATTAATCAAAATAATACGGGAGCAGATGTCAGGTGAGTGAACTATTTTTAGACCGGGTCCCTCCTCAAAATATAGATGCTGAACAAGCGGTTTTGGGAGCTGTCTTTTTGGAAATCGATGCGTTAATCGCCGCATCTGAAATATTGTCCCCTGAAGATTTTTACAGGACAAGCCATCAAAGAATTTTTCAGGTGATGCTGGATTTGTATGAACGGGGGGAACCGGTAGATTTAGTAACAGTTACTGCAGAACTTTCCAACAGAAAATTATTGGAAGAAGTGGGAGGGGTCTCTTACCTTACCGACTTGGCTCAAAGCGTGCCGACTGCAGCAAATGTAGAGTACTACGCCCATATTGTTGAGGAGAAATCGATACTTCGCCGATTAATTCGGACCGCCACGAAAATCGCCAGTGAGGGATATTCAGGATCTGAAGATATCAACCAAATTTTATCCCATGCGGAAAGAAGTATCCTTGAAATTTCCCAAAAAAAAGCAACCCGAGGATTTATTCCAATAAAGGATATATTGATGGAAACCTTTGAGAGAATTGAATTTTTGTCCAACCATCAAGGACAAGTAACAGGAATTCCTTCGGGATATGGGGATTTGGATAAAATGACATCGGGATTTCAGCCATCGGACTTAATCATATTAGCTGCAAGACCCAGTGTGGGGAAAACAGCATTTGCTTTAAATGTTGCCCAAAACGTAGCTGCAAGATACAATCATTCTGTTGCAATTTTTAGTCTGGAGATGTCGGCCCCTCAATTGGTACAAAGAATGTTATGCGCTGAAGCGAACATCGATGCCCATAAATTAAGAACCGGAAGGCTAGAAGACGGGGATTGGGAAAAACTTTCCTTTGCCATTAGTACTTTGGCCAAATCACAAATCTATATTGATGATACCCCGGGCATCACCGTAACGGAGATTCGTTCCAAGTTACGCAGATTAAAGACAGAACATGGCTTAGGAATGGTCTTAATTGATTATTTGCAGCTGATCCAAGGAAGGGGACGTGGAGGGGAAAACAGACAGCAAGAAATTTCTGAGATTTCCCGTTCGTTAAAGGGCTTGGCGAGAGAATTAAACTGTCCTGTCATCGCCCTGTCCCAGTTAAGCCGTGCGGTGGAACAAAGGCAGGATAAAAGACCGATGCTGTCTGATATACGTGAAAGTGGAAGTATTGAACAGGATGCCGATATCGTGGCTTTTCTTTATCGCGATGATTATTATGACCCTGAAACGGATAAGAAAAACATTATAGAAGTTATCATTGGAAAACAGAGAAATGGACCAACGGGAAAAGTGGAATTACTTTTTTTAAAGGAATATAACAAATTTGTAAGCATGGATAAAACGCACCAGGAATAAATAAAATATACGAACAAAAAAATAAAAAAATATAAAATCGTTCGTATTTTAATTGACATTCTTAGGGAGCGTTGATACACTGGGGATGGTTGCATTATTCATCCCGAATGATAAGTGGAGGTGAGTCCATGTCAACAGTCGTTGTCGTTGGAACACAGTGGGGAGATGAAGGTAAGGGAAAAATCACGGATTACTTGGCTGAGAAGGCCGAGGTAGTGGCCCGGTATCAAGGTGGAAATAATGCTGGTCATACCATAAGCTTCGAAGGAAAAAAGTATAAGCTGCATTTAATCCCTTCCGGAATATTTTATAAAGATAAATTGTGTGTGATTGGAAATGGAATGGTAATTGATCCCAAAGCATTGGTTCAAGAGTTAAATTATTTGGCAGACCATGGAATCGATCCAAGCCATAATTTAAAAATAAGCAATCGTGCCCATGTAATTATGCCTTATCATCTGAAATTAGACGCTGTGGAAGAAGAAAGAAAGGGAACAAACAAAATCGGTACGACTAGAAAAGGAATTGGACCAGCTTACATGGATAAGGCGGCGAGAATTGGCATTCGCATTGCCGATTTGCTGGATCAGGATGTTTTTCGTGAAAAGTTGGCCAGGAATTTAGCCCAGAAAAATGAAATACTTGAAAAAATTTATGGGACGGAGGGATTTAAAGAAGAAGAGATATTTGAAGAATATTTGCGATACGCTGAAGTAATCAGAGCTTTTGTTACGGATACCTCAGTGGTTCTAAATGATGCCATTGATCAGGGAAAAAGAGTTTTATTTGAAGGGGCGCAAGGGGTGATGTTGGATATTGACCAAGGGACTTATCCCTTCGTTACTTCATCCAATCCCATTGCAGGAGGTGTCTGTATTGGTTCAGGTGTAGGTCCCACAAAAATTCATCATGTAGTAGGAGTGGCAAAAGCTTATACCACGAGAGTGGGGGATGGCCCATTTCCAACAGAATTAAATAATGAGATCGGGGACCGTATTCGTGAAGTAGGAAATGAATATGGAACAACAACCGGCAGACCGAGAAGAGTAGGATGGTTTGACAGCGTTGTCGTCCGTCATGCCCGAAGGGTGAGTGGAATCACCGATTTATCTCTAAATTCTATTGATGTTCTTACCGGTATTGAAACCTTAAAAATATGTACAGCTTACAAATACCGTGGAGAGATCCTGCATCATTTCCCCGCCAATTTAAAAATCCTTGAGGAATGTCAACCTATTTATGAGGAACTTCCCGGATGGAAAGAGGATATAACAGGGGTCAAGAGCATCCATGATTTACCAGATAATGCCAGACACTATCTGGAAAGGGTGTCCCAACTGACGGGAATTCCGTTAAGCATCTTTTCCGTTGGGCCGGGACGGGAACAAACCAATTTAATCCGCGGGGTTTATGCATAAAAAGAATACCCAACGTTGAAATAGAATTTGAAATAGAATTAAAGAATTTACGAAGGGTAACCTTCGATAACCTTCAAGCTCGTGCAAAGCGGAGGGGCTAAAGAACGGGAATTCGTCTCAAACTGATTCCATCTTTGAACTGCCTAGATGGTATTGAGTGCTCCGTTCTTTAGCCTCGAAGCGGACTCTAACGACTTCCTCTCCCTTATTTCTTCAATTAAAAGCTCCCGCCATATTTCTTAATGATATTTTCTGCCGATTCCCCATGCTCATCGTCAGTTACGACTGTTAACAGGACATTTTGATTCTTTTCCATGCCTGAACCATCTGCCATGCCACTAGCTTCCGGGGCTGCTGCAATTAAAATATCGGCGTTTTTGCTATCAGGATTTCCGGCAAGGGTGAGATTGACTAAGCTTTCAATCTTACCAGTAATTGGATTCATAAATTGGTCAGTACCTTCCCCCGGATAAGGACTAATGTTATCAATTTGCACTATGTCAAACCCGTTTTGGACCAAAAACTCCTTTGCCCTTTGCGCCTGATCAACTGTCCGGAAGCTTGCCAGAATATTACGCTGTCCCATGTAAACACTCCTTCATCACTTATTAATAGGTTTGTATTTATTGTGAACAAGAAAAAAAGGGGCTATACATGTTCAGCATGGGTCTTGTTTTTTGCGATTACCCCGTGTACAATTTATAAGGAATCCATTTTTTGTGCCGTCGTAGCTCAGCTGGTAGAGCGGCTCACTCGTAATGAGCAGGTCGTGGGTTCGAGTCCCATCGTCGGCTCCATGAGTACATAAAGAAGATAAAGCATCACGTATATATCCATGACATATTCTACCAAATCAGTTTGGGAGAGTTAGGAGGCCGATAATGTCGTATGTGAAAAAAATGGGGGATTGGATTAGGGGGAAAACGCCAGGGTTATTTGGATATATTAGAGCCAATAAGAAAGCAGCAATTGCCAGCGTTTCCATTGTGACGGTATTGGCAACCGGATCTTTGATCGGAAATCAATATTACCAGTCTCAGGTAAATACCCTTTATCATGTGTTTTTAAAGGGACAAGAAATCGGAGTTGCTTCTGACCCATCCGTCGTTGAGAACTGGATAGCAGAGCAAAACAAGTTGGCTCAACAAAAATATAAAGATATGGATGTAAGTTTTGATTCAGATATTACATATAAATCAGAACGTGTATACAAAGGACAAGCAGAAGATGACAAAGTTCTAAGTGTTCTGGAAAAGAGTTTGGAAGTGAAGGCGGATGCTGTAAAGGTTGTTATAAATGGGGAATTTCTGGGATATGCAAAAGATCAGGAAACCTTAAATAAGATTTTGGAAGAAGTAAAATCAACTTATCTTCCCCAAACAGCAGCCGAAGAAGGTATTGAAGGGAAAGAAAAAAGAGTCCAAATTGCATCTTTGGCAAATAATGAGGAAAAAACAGATTTATTGGAAGTTGACATCAAAGAGAATATTGATGTCCAGAATGAAACAGTAAGCCCGGATAAAATTTTATCTGAAGATCAACTAAAATCCCTGTTCATTAACGGTACTGAAGAACAAGTAATTCATAAAGTTGAAAAAGGAGAATATTTGGGGCTAATTGCCGAAAAATATAATGTGAAAGTGGCTGACATTCTAAAAAATAACCCTGGCCTCACCGAAGAAACGTTGCTCCAGATCGGTCAGGAAATCAATGTGACAGCCCTTCAACCAAAGGTTACCGTTAAAACAGTAGAAAAGGTCACCCGTCGTGAGACCATTGATTATGATGTAGAGGTTCGTCAGGATGACAGCATGTTTCGTGGGGAAACCAGGATTGTGCAGAATGGCAAGGAAGGATTAAAGATTGCAGAATATAAAGTCACCAAAGAAAATGGTGACAAAATCAATGAAGAATTGTTGAATGAAGAAGTGATTGAAGACCCCATTACAAAAATTGTCATCAAGGGAACAAAGCTGCCACCGGCTAAAGGATCCGGCAGATTTATTTGGCCAACAAATGGGGGGATCATTACCAGTGGATATGGACCCCGCTGGGGAGAATTCCATGCTGGTTTGGATATAGCCGGAGCAAAAGATTTAAACATCCTTGCTTCTGACAGTGGTGTTGTCGAATTTGTTGGATGGTCAGGAGGTTGGGGTAAACGGATCATTATCGATCATGGAAATGGATGGAAGACCGCCTACAGCCATCTCTCCCGTTTCAAGGTATCTGAAGGAGATAAAGTAGGAAAAGGCCAAGTGATAGCCATTATGGGAAATACCGGACGTTCAACTGGTGTTCATCTGGATTTTCAAATCCTGAAGAACGGAGTTCCGGTTAATCCTCTCAATTATGTTAGTCGTTAAAAGCGAGAAGTAAGGGTTAAGCTATATCTCGGTATTGAGATATAGCTTTTTTTATGTACCACAGGCTGGTGGGAACATTCACCATTTACCATATGCAATTGCTTTACATGGGGTTACAATGATGTTATAAAACGGGATTACATCACCGTAAAGACTTCGCAGTAGATGTCTCCATATACTAGTTGTTTTTAATGAAGGAAATACGTGTAGTGATCCAGAAGTAAAAGAGGATGGATTCCTTCGGGGAGGGATTGTCATGAAATGGAAAATACTTGTTGTTGATGATGAGCAGCCAATTGCCGATATCCTTAAATTCCATTTGGAACGGGAAGGATATGATGTCACTTGTGCCTTTGATGGGGAAGAAGCCCTTGAAAAAGTATACAAGGAAAAACCTGATCTGGTTTTATTAGATATTATGCTTCCAAAGAAAAATGGAGTAGAGGTATGTAAAGAAATAAGGAGTAACTTAGACGTTGCCATTATTATGCTGACCGCTAAAGACTCCGAAGCGGATAAGGTATTGGGACTAGAGCTGGGAGCCGATGACTACGTGACAAAGCCCTTTAGCACCAGGGAATTATTAGCCAGGGTAAAAGCCAATTTACGTAGATCTAAGAGGAAGCATCATGAAAAATCAAAGATTCTCGAGATGGGAGAGCTTCAGATCAATACAAACTCCTATGTTGTGATGAAAAATAAAAAGGTAATTGATGTGACCCATAGAGAATTTGAACTCTTAACCTACCTTGCAAACCATGCCGGTCAAGTGTTAACAAGGGAACATCTTCTTCAAGCTGTATGGGGATATGATTATTTTGGAGACGTTCGCACGGTGGATGTAACGGTTCGACGGTTACGGGAGAAAATTGAAGATGACCCAAGTCACCCTGAATACATCTTGACGAAAAGGGGAGTTGGCTATGTCTTTCGCCAACCTTAGAATATTTGCGTCTATTCAATGGAAATTATTGGTAATCTATATTCTACTGATATTAATAGCCATGCAATTAATTGGTGCCTACTTTATTCGGGCTTTGGAATCTTACTATGTAAAAAATTTTTCAGATACCATCAACACCCAGGCCAATCTTTTAGCCTTTAATCTCCAGAGATATTTTGAAGGGGAACATGAATGGACCAATAATGAAAAAATGAAATTGGTTCAGGAGGATATAAATCATTTAGTAAACAATCTGGTAGCCATTAAGGGAGCTGAAGTTCAGATCGTTGATCAGAATGGGATTATCATCAGCTCTACCCAAAAAGAAAAAGAGTTGATTGGACAAAAAAATACGTTAATCGAAGTTTACCATGCTTTGCTCGGCACAAAGAGTGAAGAGGTTAAAATTGATCCTGTCACTGGATACCGAGTAAAAGTTTTAGCCGTTCCCATTAAGAGAGACAACCAAGTGTTGGGAGCGGTGTATCTGATGGCATCCATGGAAGAAACATATGAAACAATCAAGCAAATCAATCGGATCTTGGCTACCGGAACGGGAGTAGCCCTTTTGATCACGTCTTTTCTGGGAATATTTTTATCAAAAACCATCACCACACCAGTAAAGGAAATTACGAGACAGGCTTCCGATATGGCTGAAGGTAATTTCCGAAACAGGGTGAAGGTATATGGGGATGATGAAATCGGCCAACTGGGAGCAGCATTTAATTATCTTGGTGAAAGGTTGACCGAGGCATTAACCCAAAATGAAGAAGAAAGAGAAAAACTCTCCTCTATCATTTCTAATATGAGCGATGGGGTTATTGCTGAAGATGATTCAGAACATATCATTCTTATTAATGAAAAGGCCCAATGGTTATTGGGGATAGGAGAGAATGAGTGGATCAACAAAAGCATTAATGATCTTCTAAAATTGCCAGATGAAGACGAGTTTGGTCCCTTCACAGAAAAGGATAATTCCTTTCTATTGGAATTGGGGAGTTCTCCCGATGAGATAAAAAATGTCCGGGTCATCTTTTCCTCCATTAAACGCTCTGGCCAGAGGGTTGGGAAGATTGCCGTTCTTCAGGATATGACCGAACAAGTTAAGTTAGAGGTAGAAAGGAAAGAATTTGTAGCCAATGTGTCCCATGAGCTAAGGACCCCGTTGACAACGATTAAGAGTTATTTGGAAGCATTGGAGGATGGAGCTGTTCAAGATGAACAACTGGCCCCAAAGTTCTTTCGTGTATTACAGATGGAAACGGATCGTATGATTCGCCTGGTCAATGACCTCCTGCAATTAGCTAAGATGGACTCCAGACAAGTCCAGTTGTCTTATCAGGATACAGAAATGAATCTTTTTCTTCAGGATACCATAGATCGTTTCTCTGTTCAGGCAAAAAATAAAGGGATCACCCTTAAACTGGTTTCTCCAAGGGAAATTCCAAATCTTAGGATTGATAAGGATCAAATGATCCAAGTAATGGATAATATTCTTTCCAATGCGATAAAAAATACGCCTCAAGGCGGCTCGATTACGATCAATGCTTCTGTTAAAAATAATGGATTTTTTGTAATAGATGTCATAGACAATGGGATAGGAATCCCTAAGAAAGAATTAAATAAGATTTTTGATCGTTTTTACCGAGTGGACAAAGCGAGATCGAGAAACATGGGTGGGACTGGACTGGGGTTGTCTATTGCCCGGGAAATTACAAAACTCCATGGAGGGATGATCTCCCTGGACAGTGAACTAAATAAGGGGACCAAGGTAACCGTAGCGTTGCCGCTTAATCGGGAGAGTGTTGTTTCATGATTGAAAGAATTAAATCAATGGTTTTGATCATCCTGGTATTATTTAGCATCCTCCTCACCTGGCAGCTTTGGAACAGTCAACCCAACTTTGAAGTGTTAAAAACGGAATCCTATATTGCCCCTCCTCCCACTGGCAAACCGAAAGAAATTACAGATGTTGCCCTACCTATCCAAGTGATTTTTCATTACGGAAAGGAACGGCATACCGTCTCCCTTCCCAGTATGGCCCAATATCGAATCGTTCTGGAGAAAATGTCGGGTTGGTATTTTGATGATTTTAAACAATTATATTTTTCCACGGATGAATTAAAAGAAATCGCTCAAAACGAACTAGGTTTGGAAATTGTGTATCCTACGAATTATGATACAACCCTATTCCCATACTTGTTAAACGTTAAGGGGGAAATTCCCTCCTTTCAAGGGGTAAACAGAATTTGGATTTATTATGATGCAAAGGAAGAGGTTACGTATGGATTATTCTTAAGCAAAGGCAGTAACATGGTCATTCAAGCTAGAACCGTTTTGACCTCTGCTGATTTGCAAAATTTCTACTTGGGATTAGGAAATAATTTACCGTCCTATCAACTGTATATTTCAGGAAGAAATATGCTCTATTTACCTAACGAGCCCATTTCCATCAAAAGGGTATGGTACAAGAAAGATACCATTTCTATTGATAATATGATAGACAGCCTATTTATTGATCCTTCCCTTACGAGACAAATCAAAGAAAGGGACGGCTCCATCATTTATACCGATGGAAACAGAGCCCTGCAGTATTTAGATTTTAATCAAAGCATCTCATACCATAATCCGTTGGTAGATGATACCCAGAATACGGACCCAAAAGGGAAGTCCTTTCTAGATTCCATTCACTTTATTAATCGCCAGGGAGGATGGAACGGAGATTATATCATCTCTAAGATCAGTTCAGATGGGTTTAGGGGAAAGAACATGGTGTACCGGGAAATGGTCAATTCCTTTTTGGTATATATGAAAGAACCCAATCCATATGGAACCATCTCCATCCAAATAAAAGGAAATTTCATTTCAGGTTATCAACGGTCTCTGATCAGGAGGGGGGACTATATTAGCCATCAAACCATCGATATCGCCACCGGTGAGCAACTAATGGATTGGTTGGAGAAGAAGGGGAAAAGGGAAGGAATTCAAGAGATTTATCCAGCTTATTTAGCAACTTTTACAGATGACAATATGATTCGATTTGATCCGGTATGGATTATTAAGTATGAAAATAACAGCACGATATACCTTGATGCGGAATTAACAAGGGGTGAAGCCGAGATTGGACTGGAGTAAAGCAAAAAGTATTCTTATCGTTGCGTTTTTATTACTGAATATATTTTTGGTCTACCAAAATCTAAATAAAGAAGGAATATTGCAGAAGAATTTGGGACAGGATGAATTGGTTTCTGAAACCCTTTCTCTGTTGCAGGAGAAACAAATTGTAATCACTGCCCCGCTCCCGAAAGAGAATTCCCCTCTTCCCTATCTGTACGTCAACATGACAAATCAGGAGGAGAAAAGGGTGACCATAGACAAAACATTGTCATCTCCGACCAATGTGGAAGAGATTAATAAAGTATTAGAAGAAAAGATCCCCTGGTTCAAAGAATATATTTATCTCCCTTCACTAAGTACAGGCCAAACGTTAACGTATATCCAAACTTTCCAACAGATTCCACTTTTTGGTGCAGAGCTGAATGTATTTCTCAAAAATAACCGCATCACAGGGTACAATCAGATTTTGTACAGGGTTATCAATATTGGAGAAAAAAGGCCAACCATTTCTTATTACATGGCTATCCGAACATTGGTGGACAATGGTATTATAGGGAATAAAGAATCGATTACCGATATAAAACTGGGTTACTACGGACAGGTGAACAACACCGATGGCGTTCAGGTTTTGGTCCCTGTTTGGAGAGTAACCCATGATTCCGGGGTTCATTATATAAATGGCATTACCGGAGGAATAGAGGAAACTTCAATAAAAAGATCGATGGTGGAGGAAACAACAAGATGAAATTTAGTATACTTGCCAGTGGCAGCACAGGAAATTCTATTTATATTGAGTCAAAAGAAACAAGGGTATTAGTAGATGCCGGATTAAGCGGAAAACAGATAGAAGAGGCACTGGGGAAAATCGGTGTGGATCCCAATACACTGGATGCTTTGATCATTACCCATGAGCATGTTGATCATATAAAAGGCATAGGGGTTTTAGCCAGAAGGTACAAATTACCCATCTATACCAACCAGGCAACCTGGAATCAACTGGGGTCTGCAGTGGGCAAAGTAGAGGAAGAACAGGTGAAATACCTGGAAATAGGGGAGATCAAGGCTTTAAATGACCTCCATGTAGAGGCCTTTGGTATTTCACATGATGCCGCTGCGCCCATGGGATTCTGTTTTTATCAGGACAACAAAAAGCTGGGAATTGCCACAGATTTGGGCTATGTGAGTCAAAAAATAAAGGGTATTTTACAAAATGCCGATGCATTAATTTTTGAAGCAAATCATGATGTGGAGATGCTGAGAATGTGCAGCTATCCGTGGAACGTCAAAAGACGTATTTTAAGTGACATTGGTCATTTATCCAACGAAACCTCCGGAGAAGCATTGGTGGATATCATCGGAGAAAAAACAAAAAAGGTGTATTTGGCCCATTTAAGCAAGGACAACAATATGATGGAACTGGCTCGGCTTACGATCAAAAATACCCTTGAGGATTATGGAATATCTACTGAGGAAAATCTGACGATTTATGATACATACCCAGATCGTCCAACGAAGTTGGAAGTTGTGTGAAATGAATATCCAGTTCCTTTGCTTTTGACAGGACGTCCTTTCTAGTCATTAAACCTTTTTCCACCAGCAATTCTATGACAGCAGAAATGACTAGAGTATTACGGTAGTCCACTTCAGACAAATCTGCTAACTTAGCCATTACATGAACAGTATCCATAGGATTCGTCTTCTTCATCACATCACCTGCTTTTTTATATCTATATTTATATCATGTCCGAATCATGGAAAGAATAGACTTATCATAGATTATTAGAGTTTGAAAACGAATAATTGGGGTGGGATTATGCCATTTTTTGATGATGACTTTTTCGAAGAAGAATTTCCAAACAGGCCTAGACGAAAGAGAGGATTCTTTTCCGCTATCCTGGGATCCATTATAGGCGGAACTATCGTTCTGTTTAGTATACCGTTGCTCTATCAGCTTGGTTGGGTCAATCTTCCTATCATGCAAACGCCCATACAAAAGGATGTTCCACCCGATCCGGTTCAACCCGGCTCAGGAAATGCCACTCCGGAATCCAGCCGGATTTATCGATTAACAGTGGAGTCTGCCGTTATTGACGCCGTGGCAAAAATGGAAGAGGCTGTCGTGGGAGTTGTAAATATTCAAAAACAGGAAAACTTTTGGAGCGGGGGAACCAGTGTTGAAGCTGGAACCGGTTCAGGAGTAATTTTTGATATCAAAGGGGATAAAGCGCTAATTGTCACCAATTTTCACGTGATCGAAGGCTATAATAAAGTAGAGGTAGCTCTGATTACGGGGGAACGGATATCTGCAAAAGTGATTGGATTTGATTATTATACGGATTTGGCTGTATTGGAAATTGATTCGGCCTATGCCAAAGCGGTGGCACAATTTGGAGATTCCACTACTCTAAAGGTTGGAGAACCAGCCATTGCCATCGGTAATCCATTGGGATTGGAATTCTCCAGAACCGTCACCATGGGAATCATTAGTGCAAAAGAAAGGACGGTACCAAGGGACATTAACAATGATGGCCAGCCGGAATGGGAACTGGAAGTGATTCAGACCGATGCTGCTATCAACCCAGGAAACAGCGGAGGTGCTCTGATTAATATTGATGGGCAGCTGATCGGAATCAACAGCATTAAGATCATGGAAAAAGGGGTGGAAGGATTAGGTTTTGCCATCCCGATTAATGATGTAAAGCCCATCATTGATGATATTGTGGCCTTTGGAGAACCCCAACGGGCACTGATGGGAATTGAGCCGGTCGATTTGTCCCTTTATTCCAATGATGAATTGAAGAAGTTAGAGCTGCCCAAGAATGTTACCCAAGGGGTTCTGGTGAGAAGCGTTACTCCTCAGGGACCTGCTTATCAGGGGGGATTGCAAAATCTTGACGTAATTACCAAGCTGGATGAAACTCCGGTTTATAATTCTGCCCAACTAAGAAAATACCTTTATAAAGAGAAAAATCCTGGGGACAAGATAAAGGTAACCTTTTACCGCCAGGGCCAACTGATGACGACAGAAATTATTCTGGGAAAACTGCAAATGATTCCATAACGGGCCATTTTTGCGGCTCGTTTTCTTTTTTGGATATAATAAAGGAGACTTAGTTCTGTGGGAGTTATAGAAGTACACCGAAGATATGATGGAATTCGGATAAAAATCGATGATGACAATGCAAACTGAAAAGCGAAGATAAAGAAAAACGAATGTTGAATGAAAAGGACGGATTAAGAAATGGTTGTATGCTGCAGTGAACATTTGGAACTGGCCATCGATTATTTCGTGGATGAATATGAGGAGGCGCCCGATCTCTATCGGTTAGATGAGGTTTCCTTTACTGCCTGGACCGTACCGGCAACCTGTGAGTTTTGTGATCGAATCCCTAAATTCCTGGTAGTGTAATGAATTGAATGAAATCGTTTAATTCAATCGGCAAAGCCATTAGGATGAGCCAATGGACCTATCTCGATGGATTTGCTGCAGTTGTTACGAAAATGGTGGAGAGCGAGAAAAAGAAAGAGGGATAAGAATGAGAATGACCATTTTGTCGGTGGGTAAATTAAAAGAGAAATATTTGAAGCAGGGTATCAATGAATATATAAAACGGTTATCTCCCTACGCTAAATTACAATTGATCGAAGTGCCTGATGAAAAAGCCCCGGACATCCTCAGCCAAGCAGAAGAGGAACAGGTAAAAAATAGAGAAGGAGAGAAAATATTATCCCATCTGAAAGGGGATGACTATGTCATTGCACTGGCAATAGAGGGAAAAATGGTTTCCTCCGAGCAGCTTGCTGAAAAGCTGGACCAGCTAGCCACTTACGGCACCAGTTCTATCACCTTCATCATCGGGGGATCATTAGGGCTGTCAGATGAAGTAAAGAAAAGGGCGGACCTCCAACTTTCCTTTTCCAAAATGACCTTCCCCCATCAATTGATGAGATTAATCTTACTGGAGCAAATTTACCGGGCTTTTCGCATTAATCGGGGTGAACCGTACCATAAGTGAACATATAGTCATTTTTTTAGGGAAGCATCGAAGAACGTTGGAACAAATTCGTGAAGCGGTATGCAAGCAGAGGATTTTTACTTAAAACAGCAAGGTTTTGGCAGTAGTTTAAAAATTTTACCTTAGTTTGTTATTACCCACCCTAGAAGTCTTAGGGTATATTTTTTTCTGCTTTTTGTGACGATAATCACAATCAGTGAATATACAACATGTTACTTTATATATATGAGCAATATATGAGAAAAATTATCATTTGCAAAGTCGTTGAAATTTAAGTAAAGGAGCATTTCTATGAGTGAGATGATCAATAACCGTGAACAACATATACATCAAAATTCAGAACGTCAAGAGAAATTAAAAGAAATTTTTTTGGAGCTTTATAACGGGAAAAATGTGGACGAGGTTAAGGCTCGTTTTGATCAAGTGATCGGCACAGTCACTGTTGAGGAAGTTGCTCAAATTTCCCAACTTCAACGCAGCATTTTAGAATCAAGGGATCTTCCTCAAAGTGAAGTGCAGCGCTTATCCTCTGCGCATATGTCCATTCTTAAAGGGAAGATCGAAGACGTTCAACATCCCGAGGATGAACCAGGACATCCAATTCATACGTTTAAACTGGAAAACAGGGAAATTGAAAAATTGATACAATCCAGGCTTCAACCGCATTTGGAACAGTTTGCAAAAGAGGATTCTGATGATAACATATACAAACTCTTGGAAGATATCAATCTTTTGCTAGATATTGATAAGCACTACGTCCGTAAAGAGCATCTTATTTTCCCTTACTTGGAAAAGTACAGTATATACGGACCGTCTACAAATATGTGGAGAATTGATGATTACATCCGCGACGCCATCAAGGAAACAAAACGAAAATTAATGAACTACAATGGGGATAAACAAGCCGTAATTGAAGGTGCAGCATACTTTATTCAGCAAATATACGACATGATCTACAGGGAGGAAAACATTCTTTTTCCGATGTCCATGAATCATCTGACCGAAGATGAATGGATTAAAATCGCCCATGAGAGTGATGAAATCGGCTATTGTTTAACTGAGCCAGCCGCAATATGGATGCCTGAAAGAAAAGAACTAAATGTGAAGGCGATATCTGAAGGGTATATTCAATTGGGAACTGGAGTGCTTTCCTTAAATCAGCTTGAGCTACTATTAAACCATCTCCCTGTTGACATTACCTTCATTGACGATCAAGATGTTGTCCGCTATTTCTCCCAAGGAAAAGAAAGAATCTTTCCACGAACCAAGGCTGTCATCGGGCGAACCGTTCAAAATTGCCATCCACCCAAAAGTGCCCATATAGTTGAAGAACTATTGAATGACTTCAAATCAGGGAAGAAAGATTCCGAGGATTTCTGGATCAAGTTCCGTGATAAATATGTATATATTCGTTATTTTGCTGTTCGGGATGAGAACAAAAAGTATATCGGCACCCTAGAATTCACACAGAATATCGATCCGATTCAAGCCATCAAAGGAGAGAAACGTATATTATCCTGACTATTTGTAATCGGCAAGAGAGAACTACAGGGCTATCCCTCAGTCATTCATTAACTTATGGGACAGCCTCATAGTGGCTAGATTGACTTAGTATGCCTGAATTTCGGATATGTACTGCGTCCCCAGAATGATATGCCAGTCTTGTTTCTGCTCTTTTTTTTGACTGCTGCCAATAGATCAACAATCTTCACTGTAGAAACAAGAGAATATTACCAACAATTACTTGTCCCGTCAGAGGTGATTCTCGCTGTTAAGAATCACACGTGAAATTTTGAAGCGCAGATATAATTTACAGGCGGAAGGTGATTTGTGTAAAATAGTTAAACATACGACAAAAATTAGATGTAATCGTTTTATTCCACTATAGGAGGCGTTTATGAAAATAAGGGTTTCAGCTGTACAATATCACCTTCACACCATATATTCCTTTGAAGATTTTGCTAAACAATCCGAGCATTATATTAAAACAGCCGAGGAATTTGGTGCCGAGTTTGTTTTATTCCCCGAGTTTTTTACAACTCAATTGATGTCTATCGGCAACGATCAAGGAAATGCCTTAACCATCAATGAATTACCTGATTTCACAGAGCGTTACCGGGATTTGTTTTCATCCTTTGCAAAACAAACCAACATGCACATTATCGGCGGCACCCATGTCATCCGAAGGGGTGGTCGTTTATACAATGTTGCTCATTTGTTTTACCCGGATGGAAGAATCACAGAACAGCCCAAACTTCATATGACACCGACGGAAGTGATAGAATGGAAGATGACTCCGGGCGAAAGCTTTCAGATATTTGAAACCGATAAAGGATCCATCGCCATCTTAACTTGCTACGATATCGAATTTCCAGAAATCGTTCGTATGGCTAAGGCCATGGGAGCTGATGTGATTTTTTGTCCTTCCTGCACAGATGATCAACATGGATTCCATCGTGTCCGTTACACCAGTCATGCGAGGGCGATAGAAAACCAAGTCTATGTTGTTACTACGGGAACAGTCGGTTCTTTGCCTACGGTTGACTTTATGCGGGCAAATTTCGGTCAAGCAGCAGTGATTACACCCAACGATATTCCATTTCCGCCACGCGGCATCTTGGCAGAAGGAGAAATCAATCAGGATATGATTGTTACTGCAGATCTGGATTTAGAACTGTTATACCAGGTTCGTGAGAGTGGATCTGTAACCACCTGGCGTGACCGGCGAACGGATCTCTATCCTGATTGGAAATAAGGAGAGGCCAGTTGCTCGAGAGGAGGGAAAAGGATGTATCGAAAGAACATTTATGTATTTGACCAAGATCGGCCTGTTCCGGCAGTCATCCGAAATTATGAAGAACGGGACTTTCCCGGATTAATTCAGATTCAGCAGGAAAGTTTTCCTCCCCCATTTCCCCAAGAGTTATGGTGGAACACAGAACAGCTGAAAAACCATGTTACACTTTTCCCTGAGGGGGCTTTATGTATTGAGGTTGATGGCGAAATTGCTGGCTCGATGACGGGATTCATGGTTGACTTCGATCCCAGCCATCCGGAACATACATGGGAAGAAATCACAGATCAAGGGTATATTCGCAACCATAATCCGAACGGGAATACGCTTTATGTAGTTGATATTTGTGTACGTCCATCCTATCGGAAATTTGGGTTGGGAAAATGGCTGATGTTTTCGATGTATGATGTTGTTGTTCATAAAGGATTGGAAAGACTGTTAGGTGGAGGAAGAATGCCTGGCTATCACAAGAAAGCGAATGAGATGACGGCGGAACAATATCTTCAAGCTGTAGTTAAAGGTGAATTTAAGGATCCTGTGCTCACTTTCCTGCTTCGCTGTGGCCGCACACCCGTTCATGTGGTAGCGAACTATCTAGAGGATGAAGAATCCTGTCATTATGGAGCCCTAATGGAATGGAAAAATCCTTTTTATGCAGCAAGATCTCAACAGGAAGAATAAGAATAGCTGAAATCTCGGAGCCTCAAAAGCCCGTCACATCGATTACAAGCTGTCGTGTTATGTTTAGAAGATGTTGGAAATACTATTCATACTTGGAGGTGTAAATAATGACAACTTTGAAAGAAAAAAATATCGCTGATGTGATGAAGGAAAGAAGCAGTATAAGAAACTATAAAAAAGGGATTAAAATCCCTTCCGAGAAGTTGGAGCAAATTTTACAATTGGCCACGACAGCCCCTTCGTCTTGGAATTTGCAACATTGGAAATTTATCGTTGTTCAGGAAGAAGAAAATAAAAAACGGTTGTTCCCGATCGCCTATCGCCAACAGCAGGTTCTTGATGCTTCAGCTGTGGTCATTGTCCTTGGTGATACGGAGGCAAACAAGAACGCGGAAACGATTTATAATGAGGCTGTTAAAGCCGGCTATATGACGGAAGAGGCCAAGAATGACATTGTAAATAATATTCAACAGGTTTATCAAAATGTTGAAAATGTAGGGGTTCATGAAGCGATTCGCAATGCGTCCTTTGCTGCGATGCAACTCATGTTGGCTGCCAAAGCCAATGATATTGATACCTGTCCCATGGGAGGTTTCGATCCTGTTGCTTTACGAGAAGAATTAAACATTCCTGATCGGTATATTCCGGTCTTGATGATTACCTTGGGATACGCTGAAAAACCAGCCCATCAAACGAGTCGTTTTCCTTTAGAAGAAGTTGTGATACATGAAAGTTTTTAATAATGCCAATATATTAGCCCCAATGTACAAACACTACATTCAAAGGACTTAAAATTGGCGGTTCATGATGGAAAATGAACATAAAACTAAAGTAGGCGACGCCTTGTTTTCTGCGGGTGTCGCCTTAATTTTCCTTTAACTGTCCTTCATATGTGTACATAATCAATGGAATATGATAAAATAGAAGTAAATAATACTGATAAAAAGGGAATAATCGGACTTACTTTTGTCCTCTGTATATGGACATTTGATTACTTACAGACGACAAAAACGGTAATAATAAATAGAGAACCCAAATGAAGTGATTTTAATTGAAAAGGCTTTCATTAAGGAGGGATATTTTTGTCAAGTAAAGCGTTGGAAAATTTTTTAAAGGAAAATTTGTCAGAGCTGAAATCCAAAGGGCTTTACAATGTGATTGACCCTTTGGAAAGTCCCAATGGACCGGTGATCAAAATTGAAGGGAAAGAGCTCATCAATTTGTCATCCAACAATTATTTGGGACTAGCAACGGATGAAAGACTGAAAGAAGCTGCTATTGAAGCCGTCAGAGAATATGGAGTAGGTGCCGGTGCAGTAAGAACAATTAATGGGACATTGGAACTTCACATCAAACTTGAAGAAAAATTGGCTGAGTTTAAGCATACCGAAGCTGCCATTGCGTACCAATCCGGATTTAACTGCAATATGGCTGCCATTTCCGCTGTGATGGATCAAAACGATGCCATCCTGTCAGACGAGTTGAATCACGCTTCCATCATTGATGGATGCAGATTATCCAAAGCCAAGATTATCCGTTTCAATCATTCAGATATGGATGATTTGAGAACCAAAGCAAAGGAAGCCAAAGAATCCGGACAATACAATAAAATCATGGTCATCACCGATGGAGTTTTTTCCATGGATGGAGATATTGCCAAACTTCCGGAAATTGTAGAGATCGCAGAAGAATTTGACCTGATTACCTATGTCGATGATGCACATGGTTCAGGTGTATTGGGAAATGGGGCAGGGACGGTAAAGCATTTTGGACTTTCAGCCAAAATTGATTTTCAGATCGGGACGCTTTCCAAAGCGATCGGAGTCGTGGGCGGATATGTAGCAGGGAAAAAGGACTTAATCGACTGGTTAAAAGTAAGAAGTAGGCCATTCCTGTTTTCCACCGCTTTGCCGCCTGGAGATATTGCGGCAACCATTAAAGCGATTGACATCCTCATGAACAGTACAGAACTGCAGCACCGGTTATGGGATAACGCAAACTATTTAAAGAAAGGACTCCTTGATTTAGGCTTTAAGGTTGGAGAAAGTGAGACTCCTATCACTCCCTGTATGATTGGAGAAGAAAAACTGACCCAGGAGTTTAGCAGAAAGTTGTATGAGGAAGGGGTTTATGCAAAGGCAATCGTTTTCCCAACCGTTCCGAGGGGATCAGGTCGAGTTAGAAATATGCCGACGGCAGCCCACACAAGAGAAATGCTCGATCAGGCGATCTCCATTTATGAAAAAGTAGGAAAAGAGATGGAAATCATTTAGGTGAATGGGAGAAACCTGGCATTGTTAAAGCATCGATAGGGAGGCTTACCTATGAAAAGGATACTGGTAACAGGGGCATTGGGGCAAATCGGATCGGAACTTGTGATGAAACTGAGGGATATCTATGGAACCCATAATGTGATCGCAACAGATATTCGAAGGAATGAAAGCGAAATTGTCCAATCTGGTCCCTTTGAAACCCTTGATGTAACAGATGCAAAAAGAATGTTTGATATCGCCAAGAAATATCAGGTGGATACCATTGTTCACTTGGCGGCGTTATTGTCAGCCACAGCAGAAATAAAGCCTCTTTTAGCCTGGAATTTAAACATGGGTGGATTAATCAATGCATTGGAAGTGGCAAGGGAACAGAAGTGTAAATTCTTTACGCCCAGTTCCATTGGAGCATTTGGACCTTCTACTCCAAAAGACAATACTCCACAGGATACCATCCAAAGACCCACAACCATGTACGGAGTAAATAAAGTATCCGGTGAATTGCTCTGTGACTACTATTATAATAAATTTGGCGTTGATACCAGGGGTCTTCGTTTTCCGGGATTAATATCGTATATGACACCCCCAGGGGGCGGAACCACCGATTATGCGGTCGAAATCTATTATGAAGCGATTCAGAATGGAAGCTATACTTCTTATATTGCCAAAGGAACCTACATGGACATGATGTATATGCCGGATGCGTTAAACGCCATTATTACCTTAATGGAAGCAGACCCGGTAAAACTAAAACACAGAAATGCATTTAACGTAACCGCCATGAGCGTGGAACCGGAGGATTTTGCAAATGAGATACGAAAGCATATTCCGAATTTCGAAATGAATTATAACGTTGATCCGGTGAGACAGAGTATTGCCGAAAGCTGGCCGAACTCTATCGATCCAACCGCAGCGGTGGAAGAATGGGACTTCAAGGTAGAATATGATTTGACAAAAATGACTCAGGATATGCTTCATAAGTTAAGAGAAAAGTTTTTCGTGGCGGGAGTCAGATAAGAAAAAATTGTTAATATGAAAAAAAGCAGGTACTCCCTGCTTTTTTATTATTCAAGGGAGTGGGCAGGATCGCTGGGAGTAAGAATGAATTGAAAATAAATGGAAATTATACTGGCATTGATAGAAATGAATGGTTTTTTATGATATAAATATCAGTGAATCAAAATTTCCAACATGTAGTTATGAAAAAGAAGGGTTGATTTTATGGAAAACAATACTGGTTCTTCTCATTTTATTAGAAATATCGTCATCGAAGATCTGAAATCAGGAAAACATGATCAAATCATTACTCGTTTTCCACCGGAACCAAATGGCTATTTGCATATTGGACATGCAAAGGCCATCGTGTTGAATTTTGATCTGGCTGATGAATTCAATGGAAAGACAAATTTGCGGTTTGATGATACGAACCCGTTAAAGGAAGATAAAGAATTTGTTGAGGCGATCAAGGAAGATATAAAATGGCTGGGGTATGACTGGGACGGATTATATTTTGCTTCGGATTATTTTGAAGAAATGTACAATCGGGCTGTGTTATTAATCAAAAAAGGAAAAGCTTATGTAGACGATCTCTCTGCTGAGGAAATCAGAGAATACCGCGGGACATTAACAGAACCGGGAAAAGAAAGCCCCTATCGAAATAGAACCATTGAAGAAAATCTCAACTTATTTGAGCGGATGAGAAAAGGGGAATTTAAAGATGGGGAGAAGGTCCTTAGGGCGAAAATTGACATGTCATCTCCCAACCTGAATTTAAGAGATCCGGTATTGTATCGCATATCCCATACGACCCATCATAACACAGGAGACAAATGGTGCATTTATCCAATGTATGATTTTGCCCATCCGATTGAAGATGCCATCGAAGGAGTCACCCACTCCCTGTGCAGTTTGGAGTTTGAAGACCACCGCCCTTTATATGACTGGGTGGTTCAAGAATGTGAAATGGAAAGCCAGCCCAGGCAATATGAATTTGCCCGGTTAAACCTGACCAATACGGTCATGAGCAAAAGGAAGCTGAAGCTGTTGGTGGATGAAGGTTATGTGGATGGATGGGATGACCCCAGGATGCCCACCATTTCCGGGTTAAGAAGAAGGGGTTATACACCGGAATCCATTCGCAACTTCTGCAGGGAGATTGGAGTAGCCAAAAGTTATAGTGTCGTCGATGCACAAATGCTGGAGCACTTTATCAGGGAAGATCTAAAATTGAAGGCACCAAGAACCATGGCAGTATTAAGGCCATTAAAAGTCGTCATCACCAATTACCCCGAAGAACAGATGGAAATGTTGGAAGCAGAAAACAACCCAGAGAATCCTGAAATGGGAGTAAGGCAAGTACCTTTCTCAAGGGAAATTTATATCGAACAAGACGATTTTATGGAAGACCCGCCAAACAAATATTTTAGACTGTTCCCAGGAAATGAAGTTAGATTAAAGCATGCTTATTTCATCAAATGTCATGATGTGATTAAGGATGAAAATGGAAATGTGGTAGAGATTCATTGCACTTATGATCCCGAGACCAAGAGCGGAACCGGTTTTACCGGAAGAAAGGTAAAGGGGACGATCCATTGGGTGGATGCCAAACATGCAAAACCTGCAGAATTTAGGTTATATGAGCCATTGATACTGAATGAAGAGAAAGAAGAAGGAAAGACCTTCCTTGATTATGTAAATCCAAATTCATTAGAAATTCTCCAAGGATATGTAGAACCCGGCATGATGGATGCAAAGCCCCAAGACAAGTTTCAATTTTTTAGACATGGATACTTTAATGTTGATCCAAAACATACCACAGGCAAAAAATTAGTCTTCAACCGTATTGTATCTTTAAAAAGTTCCTTTGATATCAAAAAAAATAAATGAACAGAACCCCACATCATGATGGATGTGGGGGTTCTTTCTTTCCTTTTATCAAGTAATAAACATAAATCACAAGATATAATCCCAAGAAAAAAACCGACAAACGATACATCATCGAATAGCTTGACCATTTAGCAACCAGGCCCAATAACATCGCTCCGGCACCAATTCCTAAATCAAAGGCGGAGTAGAAGGTGCCATTGGCCGCTCCCCTTCGTTCAGGAGCAACACGGTGAATGGTCCATGCCTGAAGAGAGGGTTGAATGGTTCCAAACCCGGCACCATAGAGAATGGAGGATATTATAAGAGTGTATAGATTCGTCGTATAAGAAAGAAGAAAGAGACCGGCAATGGAAAAGAGGGCCCCGGGGAGCAATACCCAAACATGTCCTTTTTTGTCAAACAGCATACCGGCAAAGGGACGGATCAGCATAATCATTCCTGCATTGGCTAAGAAAAACCAGCCTACATTTTTGATATGCACTTCATCCCCAAATAAGGTAATGAAACTGACAATCCCCCCATATGTAAAGGCTAACAGCATGACGAGGAGAGAGGGGAAAAAGGCTTTCCTTTCGAGAAGTCCGTTTAACCGGGAAGACTTTTCCTCTTTTCCTATTTCAGGGGTATTATGATAATGAATGATTTGAGAGAGGAGAGCTGCCGAAATGACTAAGATCGTAGAAATAAAAAAAAGCACCCCAAACCCATACTCATTCATCACCCATATCCCAAAAAATGGTCCAATAGCCATGGCAAGATTAGAGGAAAGTCCGAAATAACCCATACCTTCACCTCTGCGCTGTGGAGGAATAAGGTCCGATACGATGGTTCCATAAGTTGTCGTCGCCATCCCCCAACCTATTCCATGAATCAATCGAATCAGTAAAATGAGTAATACAGAAGTCATCCAATAGTATCCCATAACAGAGGCAATAAAGATAAGGAGTCCGGAGAATAAAACCTTTCTCCTTCCGATGGTATCGAGGGCCTTACCGGCAAAGGGACGGGTCAACAATGCGGAGATCGTAAAAAGACCGATCACAAGACCCACCGCAAATTCGTCACCACCGTGGTCTTCTACATAGGCCGGCAAAGTGGGGATTAACATTTGAAAGCTGGTGAACAAGAATAAATTGGACAGACTAATTAATACAAAGTCCTTCGTCCAAAGTGGAGGGTTGTGAAGACTCAACTTTTCTTCCTCCTTTTCATTGATCGAACAGATGAATACATATGTTTATTATATACTATGAGGAGATCTTAAAGAAAAAAGAAATTCCCCACAATAATAACTTGATGTGCTCTCGCATTTTTTGAGAAAATGTCACTGTAAAACGATCCTGGGAGGGATGAAAATGATTTCTCATATATCTGACTGTACGGTATTAAACAATGGGGTAAAAATGCCTTGGTTTGGACTGGGTGTATACAAGGCAAAGGATGGAGATGAAGTGATCCATGCCATAAAAGCAGCGTTAAAAGCAGGTTACAGAAGCATTGATACGGCCGCCTTTTATGAGAATGAAGTTGGTGTAGGGAAAGCGGTGAAGGAATCAGATATACCCCGGGAAGAGCTGTTCATCACCACAAAAGTATGGAATAGCTCACAGGGTTATGACTCTACTTTAGCCGCCTTTGAAGAAAGCCGTAGGAAACTTGGTTTGGACTATATTGACCTGTATCTGATTCATTGGCCCGTTAAAGGCAAGTATAAGGATACATGGCGGGCCCTCGAAAAATTGTATAAGGAAGGTTACGTTAAAGCCATAGGAGTCAGCAATTTTCAAATTCACCATTTGCAAGATTTAATGGCAGACAGTGAAATCATCCCCATGGTGAACCAGGTGGAATACCACCCATATTTAACCCAAAAGGAACTGCACAACTTCTGCAAAACCCGTAATATTCAATTGGAGGCATGGAGTCCGTTAATGAGGGGACAGATCTTTGATCATCCCACCATACAGGAAATCAGTGGGAAGTATCAAAAAACTCCTGCCCAAGTGATTCTCCGTTGGGATCTTCAGAACGAAGTGGTCACCATCCCTAAATCGGTTCATGAGCATCGCATCATAGAAAATGCCGACATCTTTGATTTTGAACTTTCTCCCGAAGATATGGCCAGAATAGACGGACTAAACATGAACAAGCGAATCGGGCCGGATCCCGACAATTTTGATTTTTAATGAAACATTTCACCTTGTCCAGGGAATTACCGCCACTTATCTCCTGCTTAAAAAGCAAGAGTCATAGTGGCGGTTAGATTCCTTTATTTTTTCAGGTTGATATACACCGTATCCGGGCCTGTGGGAGTATGGCTTCCCCCCTTGGGCTCAATACTGACGGCGATATTTTCAACTTGTTCAATCTTTCCACCTCGAAAGTACAGATGGGCAATTTGATTTTCCAAATTTAAGAGACCCACATTGGATCGTTTATTGGCTGAAATAAACCAGACCTGGTAATCATTATTTGACAAAGGCGGCAGTCCTTTGACCAATAGCAGCATTTCATTCGATGAATCATTGACCCAGACATATCCTCGAATATCCGATGATATCACGGGAACTGCTTCATACCGCACCGTTCTGGGGTCTGCCATCATTGGAATTTCCTGGAACACTTGATTCTGCTCCGCAAGGATATTCCCGTTGCCAGACGGTTGGTTTTGGTTCGGAAATAATCCGATGACGAGTGCAACCAGAACAATAAACCCAATCATTGAAAAAGATACAGAAGGGTGTAAAGAGAGAAAAGACAGCCCTTTTTTTAAGATCAGGTGAAATCTTAATCTCCTTTTCAAAGAGGGGGATGGATTTAAAGATGCCTGCTGCATCTGATGTATACTCTCGTTATTTAGTATTTCTGACCATTCATGATATAAAGCGGCGCAAGCATGGCAACTTTCCAAATGAAGTTTAAATTGTTTCTGCTTCGTTGGAGACAGCTTTCCTAAGACAAAATCAACCACTTCCTCCTCTATCCACCCGCAAAATGGCTTAGTCATCTTTTTTCCCACCTCCGGATGCTTCAACCCATCCCAGCTGAGACAGCTGTTTTCGTAAATTGTTTAGCCCATATCGGACCAATGATTTAATAGTTCCAAGGGGGCGGCCCAATTTTTGTGAAAGCTCTCGTTGACTTTGGGATTCGTAATACATCCCGTAAACGGCTTGTTGTTGGGACACAGGAATTCTTTTCATCGCCTCATATATGGTTTCCCGCTCCAATTTTGACAGAACATGGGCTTCAGCGGAATTCCCGCTTGATCCCTCCAAGGACTTGGACTCTTCTAGTTGACAGGTAACTACGAATTTTTTGCGCTTTAAACGGTCCAGGCACCGGCTTCTTGTTTTCACTGCTAACCAGGACTCAACACTTCCCCGCATCGGGTCAAATTGTTCTACCTTTGAAAAAACCTCTAAAAATACATCATGGCAGATATCCTCCGCTTCCATCTGTTCCTTAACAATCCCCAATGCAATGCGAAAGACGAAGGGTGCAAAGCGGTCATAAAACTGGTCAAAAGCGACAATAGATCCATTTTTCATATCATCAAGTATTCTCCGAATTTCATCAGTTTGGTTGAACAACAGATTCACCCCCATACAGATGAATAGTCACTTATACTTGTAACAAAAATTATGACTTTTTTAAACCCTGATTAAATCCAAAATAGAGTTTCGTTCGTACATAGTGTGAAAACAAAATTTATGGGAGGGATCCAAGTGAACAGACCGAGAAAGAAGCAATTAAACATTCTTCTTACACTGCTGCTGGGGGTGGTGTTACTCGCGCCAACAACGGCTGATGCAGCCGAACCTTTGGTGTTGTATACACCATATACCGATATTTCGGTCACTCCCGGTGAATCGATCAATTACTCCATTGATGTGATTAACCATAGCAATGCCATACAGAAAGTCAAGCTCTCTGTGGAAGGAGCTCCCGATGATTGGGAGTATCAATTGACTTCAGGAGGGTGGAGCATCCGGGAAATTGCTGTTCTGCCCAATGCATCGCGAACGGTTTCTTTGGAAGTTGATGTTCCTTTGGAAGTTAATAAAGGTGCGTACCGTTTTTATGTGACAGCGGAAGGGAAAACCTCCCTCCCTATCACCATTAATGTCACCGAACAGGGAACATACAAAACCGAGCTGACAACCGATCAGCCGAATATGGAAGGAAAAGCAGATTCAACTTTCACATTTGAAGCCGCATTGAAAAACCGAACCGCAGACAAACAGTTGTATGCCCTGACCAGCGATGCTCCACGGGGTTGGGATGTCCAATTTAAAGTGGATTACAAGAATGTTACTTCTGTAAGTGTGGAGGCCAATTCTTCCAAAGATATTGATATTGAAATCACTCCGCCTGAAAAAATCAAGGAGGGAATCTACAAAATTCCAGTGAAAGCAGCAGCCGGTTCTACCTCGGCTGTTACGGAACTGGAAGTGGTGATTACAGGCTCTTACGATTTGGAATTAAGTACCCCAACGGGGCTTTTAAGTACAGACGTGACTGCCGGAGATGAAAAAAAATTAGAAATAAAAGTGACAAATAAGGGAACTGCCGATCTACGAGATATTAAAATGGATGCGGATACTCCGATCAATTGGGAGGTGGACTTTGAACCGAAAACCATTAATAAGTTAGAAGCAGGGAAATCAGTTGAAGTGATGGCAACCATCAAAGCGGATAAAAAAGCCATTGCGGGTGATTACGTCGTAAATATGTCAGCCTCAGCTCCTGAGGCATCATCAGATGCGCAATTCAGAGTAGCAGTTAAAACCTCTCTTTTATGGGGTTGGCTTGGGATTTTGATTATTCTTTTGGTGATTGGCGGCGTCTATTATCTTTTCCGAACCTATGGGAGGCGGTAAAGGATGAGCCAATCCATTATTGAACTGAAGGATCTTACCAAAAAATACGGGGAGCACACCGCCGTTGATCATTTATCCTTAACCGTTAACCGGGGAGAAATATTTGGCCTTTTGGGACCAAACGGAGCGGGAAAATCAACAACTATTTTAATGATGCTGGGATTGACCGAGCCTACATCCGGTACGGTTCGCGTCTGTCAAATGGATTCCACCCGGCAGCCTCTTTTGGTCAAAAAAAAGGTAGGTTATCTTTCCGATGACGTAGGTTTTTATGAAGAACTCACGGGAATGGAGAATTTAATTTTTACAGCACAGTTGAATCAGCTTCCACTTAAAGTAGCAAAGGAACGGGCGGAAACCCTTTTGAAACGGGTCGGACTAGAAGATGCGGCTTCTAAAAAAACCGGTACCTATTCCAGGGGCATGAGGCAGAGATTGGGATTGGCTGATGTCTTGATCAAACAGCCAGAGGTTATTATTCTAGATGAGCCAACCCTGGGTATTGATCCGGAGGGTGTACGCGATTTCCTTGAATTAATTCAAAGGCTGAGCCGGGATGATGGGATTACCGTTTTGCTGTCATCCCATCATCTTCATCAGGTTCAGCAAATCTGTGATCGGGTTGGATTGTTTGTCAGCGGCAGGCTGTTGGCCGTGGGAGACATTCATACTCTTTCCATGACACTGTTTTCCCAGGAACCTATTTGTATCGAAGTTAAGGTCACCTCACCATCAGAATATTTGCTCCAAAAGCTAAAAGAAACCGATGGTGTGCTTAAAATTGACAGTGACGGTCAATGGTTGCGCATCGGGTGCAGTAGAGATATTTCTTCAATAATTGCCCGGACTATCGTAGAATGCGGCGCTTCCCTGCATCATTTAACACAAAAACAGTACGGATTAGATGAAATTTACCACCGTTATTTTGAAGGGAGGGATTAGATGAAAGCACTTTTGCAACCTTTCAATCAGGGGAGGAAACATCCCTTCTGGGTAATTGTGCAAAAGGAAGTGTCTGACCATATTCGTAGCTGGCGCTATATCATACTCCTTATTTTAATAGCGTTGACCGGAATCGGTTCCCTCTATACGGCCATGATGACTATCCGAGATGCCGCATCGGCTGATGATGTGGTCAAATCTTTTCTATTTCTGAAGTTGTTTACCATATCTGATGGAACGCTTCCGCCGTTTATTACTTTTATCGGTTTTTTAGGGCCGTTGATCGGTATTGCTCTGGGTTTTGACGCAATTAATTCCGAACGGAACAAGGGGACTTTAAGCCGGCTCATGTCCCAGCCGATTCACAGGGATTACGTAATTAATGCCAAATTTGTGGCCGCTTTGATTGTGATCAGTGTTATCTTTTTTGCCCTGGGATTTCTCGTCATGGGTCTAGGTCTGATTGCCATCGGAATTCCACCGACACCTGAAGAATTTTGGCGTATCATCTTTTTTATCATTTTAAGCATTTTTTATGTGGCCTTTTGGCTGAATCTAGCCATTCTGTTTTCTGTAAAATTCCGTCAGGCTGCCACCTCGGCATTGACAAGTATCGCTATTTGGATATTCTTTAGTGTTTTCTTTACGATGATTATAAATCTGGTGGCCAATGCCACCCTCCCTTCTCAGGCAGCGAATCCGGAAGAGATCTTAAGTTACCAGCAATTTGTACAAAACCTGATGAGACTTTCACCTAGCCAATTGTTTAGTGAAGCGACGACTACTCTGTTGACTCCTTCCGTCCGAAGTCTTGGTCCGCTAACCATGGAACAGATATACGGAGCTATTCCAAGTCCCCTTCCTTTAGGGCAAAGTCTTTTACTGGTTTGGCCGCAACTAACCGGATTGATTGCAGCCACCATGGTTTGTTTTGCTTTATCCTATGTTTCCTTTATGGGACAAGAAATTCGTTCACGGTAGATTGTATACAAAATAAAAGAGCAACAATAAATTGATCCATGTGGAAGAAAAGGATGCACATTCAGGCATCCTTTTTTGCTGATAAGAAAGTATAACTTTCATGTCGGCAAGAAAAACTATCCATAAATAAAAATGGCGACATCCTTAAAATTACATCTAAATAAAAATTTTTCTTAAAGGAAAAATATACAAATATCCGTTCATGTGATACATTTTAGGTA
This sequence comes from Microaerobacter geothermalis, assembly GCF_021608135.1. Taxonomy (NCBI): domain Bacteria; kingdom Bacillati; phylum Bacillota; class Bacilli; order Caryophanales; family Bacillaceae; genus Microaerobacter; species Microaerobacter geothermalis. The sequence goes on along the minus strand of NZ_JAKIHL010000033.1, from coordinate 303 downwards.
AATACAATGTTTGCCCTGGCTAAGTTCAACTAAACTTCAGATGAAAAAGAACGTTTCATCTGAAGTAAGCCTCCTTTATGTTGAATACTAGTATTTTGACTACTACGAGGAGGGTTAGTTTGAAAGAACGTAGAGACACGTCATAAGTAAAATTGTGCATAATAAATAAGCCTACCCTACAAAGTGGACATGGATAAATATGTATTTAATAGAAATTATTAGGCGTTTATACGTTTGTCGGGAATCTGGTAACCTAAAGTTTCCAGATATCGTATCGCCATATCTTCCGTGATTTGAGGCGCA
>NZ_JAKIHL010000032.1 GCF_021608135.1 Microaerobacter geothermalis | reverse complement strand
ATACGAAGTTCAGAAGAATACTGCATCATAACTACTGGAAACATTTACAACGATTATCCCGGGCATCCCTATACCCATTTTTATCTGGAAATTGATACCAAGCACTTGACATTTTTAGATCAGTATGACCCGGGAGGGAATTATTTTCATATCAAAGTTAGTTTCCACTTCTAAATTATTCGATGCTGGCCAATTCTTTTGTTCTCCTTAGAACATCCTGAGGATCAACCGTTTTTCGGGCTACCCCTGTGTCCATTGCTGCTTTAGCCACCGCAGCGGCAACCGCAGGAGCCACCCGGCTATCAAATGGAGCAGGTATGACGTAGTCCGCATGCAACTCATCGTCTTGAATCAATCCAGCAATGGCATAAACGGCAGCCAATTTCATCTCTTCATTGATGTCTGTTGCGTAAGTATCCAATGCGCCTCTAAACAGTCCTGGAAACGCTAAAACGTTATTCACCTGGTTAGGAAAATCGGAACGTCCGGTCCCTATAACAGCTGCTCCGGCAGCTTTGGCTTCATCCGGCATGATTTCCGGCACCGGATTGGCCATCGCAAAAATAATCGGATCTCTATTCATCGACTGAATCATCCCTGGAGTAACGGCTCCAGCTACGGAAACTCCAATAAAGACGTCAGCCCCTTTCATGGCATCAGCTAACGTTCCCTTAATTTTATTCCGATTGGTGATCCTGGCAATCTCCTCTTTCACAGGGTTCATACCATAGTCTCTTCCTTCAAAAATGGTTCCTTTGGTATCACACATGATCACATCTTTTACACCCATGGAAAGAAGAAGTTTAATAATCGCGATGCCTGCAGCGCCAGCGCCATTGGCTACAACATGAATGTCTTCCATTTTTTTATTGACCACTTTTAAAGCATTGATCAATCCTGCTGCCGTAACAATGGCCGTTCCATGCTGATCATCGTGAAAAACAGGGATATTCACCTCTTTTTTCAATCGTTCTTCAATCTCAAAACAATTTGGAGCTGCGATATCCTCAAGGTTGACTCCTCCAAAGCTGGGTTCTAAGCGCTTGACCGTTTCTACAATTTCATCAACATTTGTTGTTTTTAGACAGATAGGAAAGGAATCTACCCCTGCAAAGGCTTTGAATAAGAGAGCCTTTCCTTCCATAACCGGCATGGCCGCTTCCGGGCCGATATTTCCTAAACCCAACACAGCGGTGCCATCTGACACCACAGCCACAAGATTTCCTTTAATGGTATATTCATATACCTTTGTAGGATCAACATGAATTTCTTTACATGGTTCTGCAACACCGGGTGAATAAGCTAGACTTAGATCTTTCGCATTTTTGATTGAAACTTTTGATTTTACCCCAAGTTTTCCTTGATGAATCCGATGAAGTTCCAGAGATTCTTCACGCAACGTAGACAAAACCCTCACTCCTTTTATTAACCTCCATACTTGATAAATCAAAAAGGAGGTTTATGACATTTCTTATGATTAGACTATGTGTAAAAAGTGGTCAGACCACTCCACTCCCTACATTATATCAAATGGTATATTTGTGTAAAAGGCCATTTTTTAGATGATTCTCACTACTGCTGCCCCCTTTCCGAGAATTTCTTCCACTTTCTCAACCAGACGCGGACTTAATTGAATGTCATAATCAGGCGACAACCTTCTTACCTTTCCTGTCATCTCATAGTACAGATAGATGGGAACATTCCCTTTTTCCTGCTGCTTTAATAATTGTTGAAGTTTACGTAGGGACTCAGTCTGTTTCAAATCCTTGGGAATTCGAACAAACAGCTCTTTCTGCTTTTCTTCCAATGAGAAAAGGCGATTTGCAGTTATTTTTACCGTTTCCTCTGTATGATGAACCCGCCCTTCAACAATGAGTGGAACATCCCGATTTAGCACATGTTGATTTTTTTGATATTCCCTTGGAAAAATGGTTACCTCTACCTGGCCCATTTTATCCTCCAGAAGAAGAAAGGCCATCTTTTCTCCTTTTTTCGTGGTGATGGATTTTACTTCTAATACCAGTCCCGCCACTTTCACCCATTCGCCATCCTTCTTCTCGTGAAGATGGTGTATAGAGTCAAAATCTCTAGTGATTTTCGAATAATTGTCCAAAGGATGTCCCGATAGATATAATCCTAATAATTCTCTTTCATGGGTCAATTCTTCTCTTTTTGAAAAAGGAGGGATATCTTCGTAAAGAACTGGAAAACCGCTGGTTTCTTCATCAAACAGAATCATCTGGTCTAATAGCTGCTTTTTCTTCCAATTGTGGGAGAATTGAATCATTTCTTCCAGGGACGCTAGTTTCTGAGCCCGATGCCCAGGTAAAGAATCAAAGGCGCCAGACAAGATCAGACATTCTATCGATTTTTTGTTGCACGACCTCTGGTTGATTCTCATGCAGAAATCTAACAGATCTTTAAAAGGACCCTTCATTCTCTCCTTGATGATTTCTTCAATAGCGTGAACCCCCACATGCTTTATCCCAGCTAACCCAAAACGAATTCCCTCATTTTCTATGATAAATTGAATGTGGCTTTTATTAATATCCGGCGGATACAAACGGATTCCCAGTCTCTTACATTCCTCCATGTACTCTGCTGTTTTTTGTTGATTCCCTATCACCATTGACAATAGGGCTGCCATAAAGGGCTTCGGGTAATTGGCCTTTAAATAGGCCATTTGGTAAGCAACGACCGCATAGGCTGCAGCATGGGAACGATTAAATCCATAATCAGCGAAACGAAGGATCAGATCATACACATAATTGGCTAATTCCTTACCATAACCCTTATTGATGCTCCCTGTAACAAACCGATTTCTCTGCTCATCCAATATTTCTCTTTTTTTCTTGCCGACGGCCCTGCGTAAAATATCGGCCTCACCTAGGGAATACCCCGCCATTTTAGAAGCAATCTGCATAATTTGTTCTTGATAAACGATAATCCCATAAGTAGGCTCTAATATCTCTTTTAAATCAGAGTGAGGATAAGTAACCTTTCTTCTCCCGTATTTCCCCTCGATATATTGGGGAATAAACTCCATCGGCCCTGGTCGATAAAGGGCTAATACGGCGATGATATCCTCAAAATGGCTTGGCTTTAATTCCCTTAATACATTTCTCATTCCAGAGGATTCCAATTGGAAAACACCTAAAGTATCCCCCCTTCCAAGGAGCTGATAGGTCTTTTGATCATCAAAAGGGATGTTTTTTAATTGAAGGCTAATCCCCTGCCACTCTTCAAGGTGGTTCAGGGTTTTTTCTATGACCGTTAAATTTCTTAATCCCAATAAATCCATTTTAAGGAGGCCTAAATCTTCTAACACATCCATCGAATACTGAGTTAACGCATGTCCTTCATTTCCTTTCATTAAAGGAACATAATCTGTCAATGGTTCCCTTGAGATCACCACACCGGCGGCATGGGTGGAAACATGTCTTGGCATTCCTTCCACCTTTTGGGCCGTGCTTAATAAAGTTTTGACCTGATGATCTTTTTGGGCCCAATTTCTTAATTCCTCATTTTCCCTTAGAGCCTTTTCAATGGTGACACCAATTCCTAAGGGAATCATTTTGGCCGTTTTGTCTACAAGGGAATACGGAAGTTTTAATGCCCTTCCAACATCCCTAATGGCGGCCCTGGCAGCCATTGTTCCAAAAGTAGCAATTTGAGCCACCCGGTCACTTCCATACTTTTCAACCACATAGCGAATCACTTCATCCCTTCTCTCGTCTGAGAAGTCAATATCGATATCCGGCATCGTAACCCGTTCCGGATTTAAAAATCTTTCAAAAAGCAGCCCATATTGAATCGGATCAATATCCGTAATATGTAAAACATAGGCCACCAAACTGCCGGCAGCAGATCCTCTTCCAGGCCCCACCATAATTCCTCGTTTTCTTGCCTCACGAACAAAATCAGAAACAATCAAAAAATAATCAGAAAAACCCATGCTTTGTATCACAGATAATTCATATTCTAACCTACTCCTGATCTCGTCAGTTACACTCTCGTATCTTTCCTTTAATCCCCTCTCACACCATTCACGGATAAATTCTTCTGCACTGGTTTGTTCAGGCAAATGAAAACGAGGAAGAATACTTTTTCCCATAGGAATTTCCAATTGACATCTCCTTGCAATATGGGATGTATTCTCTAATGCTTCCGGGTAGTGGGAAAATAACCGCTCCATTTCTTCGGCTGATTTTAAATAAAATTCCTGAGTAGGAAATTTCATTCGATCTTCCGTATCTATCGTTTTTCCGGTCCCAATGCACATCAGAACATCCTGTATTCTATGGTCTTCTTTTTTTAAGTAATGAACATCATTGGTGACCACAAGGGGGATTCCTGTTCTTTTTGATATTTTGGTCAACCAATAATTCACTTCTTTTTGCTCCTGGATTCCATGATCTTGCAACTCCAAAAAAAAGTTCCCTTTGCCAAAAATTTGTTCGAAATGCAGGGCTGATGCTAATGCCTGCTCCGTTTTTCCTTTTAAAATCCATTGGGGGATTTCCCCGCCAATACACGAACTTAATCCAATAATTCCATTATGATATTGCTGAAGCCATTTCTTTTTCATCCTTGGCTTGTAGTAAAAGCCCTCCAAATGGGACTTGGATACCAGTTTTAATAGATTTTGGTATCCTTCCATATTTTCCGCCAATAAAATCAAGTGATAATAATCGTCTCCCTCATCAACATAAGCTTCCACTCCAAGAATCGGCTTGATTCCCCATTGAAGGCAGGTTTTATAAAATGGAATGGCTCCGTGCAGGACCCCGTGGTCAGTAATGGCCAAGGATGACATTCCCAAAGATTGTGCCTGTTTAACCAGCTCATAAATGGGATTGGCACCGTCCAATAAACTATATTCGCTATGGACATGGAGATGAACGAAATCACGGACCATCTCCTATCCCTCCTTCATTCAAACTTTCATCAACGGTCTGTCCATCAAGAACTAAAGTTTTTTTCATCCATATATTTGATTTTCATTATATCACTTTTTCAAGCACATAATTAAAATCACGAATATCAGCTGAATATATCGGCTGAATATATTCATAAAATCGCTTTTGAAACCATACATTGTATCAGATTGTCCAAAGGAGAGGAGAAGGAATGATCACTTTTTTTATCACAGTGGCCCTTGATTTTTTTGTTGCCTTTGGAGTCGTACTGGGGGGGTCAATACTTGGCGGAATCAGCGCGTTTCTTACTCATCAGCCTCCAATGGACACCATGGCGGATTTGGCAGAAAAATTAAAGATATGGGCCCTCGTAGCGGCAATTGGAGGAACGTTTGATCCTATCTATGAATTGGAAAAAGGATTTATGTCAGGAGAGATGTCCCCAGTGATAAAGCAGGTCCTGTATATCCTCTCAGCCTTCTACGGCGCACATGTTGGAACTCAGGTCATTAAGTGGATCGTGAAGGGGGAACTGTAAGAATGAGATACATCTCCAGGATTCTTCACAAAAAATGGATTCGCTATGAAATGATCTTCTTATTAGGAGCTCTATTCGGAGCTTTTCTATTTCTGTTCCTTTACGGCCAAAAAATGGATAATCTGATTTTGGAAAATAATCAATTAAGCATACTAAATATGCAGTTAATGACCGACATTGAATCCTATAAAAAACAACTGGATAAGCGTCAGCAAAAATTGGTGGTTCGAAAGGTAAACATCCATATAAAAAAAGCACCGGACGGCTTTATGGAGTCTAACCTGATTGCCATGGCTTCTAATGATGCCAAATTTCTATTGGGAAAAACATTGGACAGCGTGATTGAAACCCATGAAGCAATTATAAATCTATATAATCAAAGAGAATATCCTATCAAAGACCAATATATAAAAACGAAACTGGATACCTTAATCATCTCCACTGAAATCCATATTTGGCTGAGGATTGAAAATATCAGTTAAGTTTTTGCATCTCGCTAATTATGACACATTGGTGAAATTGTCTGGAAACAAGTCGCCAGAATCCTTATTTTCGTGTAAAATAAAGTAAGGGTAAACGTAACTTTTAAGAAAGGAGGCTTTGAGATTATGGTAATAAATCAGAAAGCAATTGCCCGGGCGAAGGTAGAGAAATTAAAAAATGGTTTTTCTGCTTTCACCGAGACTGCAGCAGTAACAGAATTAGTAGAAAAGGAAGTCAATAAGCTGGGGCTAAGAGTGCACGTGGATAAAACTTCTAAAGGTTGCTGGTTTATTCCCATAAAGGAAAATGAATAGTCAAGCAGAAATTCAGCTTCCTTATAAAAAAGCTTGGTTAACAGCCAAAGGATAAAAAACCCAGATGAATTTACATGAGTAAATGATCTGGGTTTTATTTATTTTTCTATGACCTGAGCCGTTAACATCGCCTTACCTACTAACTGATGATCATGATAAATTTCCACATCCACCTTTCCAAATTTCCGGCTGACCTCCAGTACGTGGGGGTGTATCTCAATGATACTCTCCAACTGAATAGGCTTAAGAAAATAAATAATCATATTTTCTGGAACTAAATCCCCTTTTTTATATTGCCTTAATGCCCGATTTCCCGATTCATTGATTAACGTGCTTAAAACGCCGTTAGAAAGGATGCCCAGGTGGTTGGTCATCTGGGGCGAAACCACCCCTTTAAAGAAAATTCCTCTATCTCCTTTTATTTCTTCAAATTGGGTTAAAATCAAATCCTCAAAGGTTTCCCCTATTTGCGGCTGTTTTTGAATATACTGAAGCGCTTTCAAAACATCCTGTCTGCTGATAATTCCAAGGAGTTTCCGGTAATGGTCAACGACCGGGAGAAGTTCAATTCCTTCCCATACCATCATATGGGCGGCTGATGCAACGGAAGTTTTCGGAGATACCGTAATTGGATTCTTCGTCATGACCTTTTCAATTGAGGTTTCCATGTGATGACCCAAAATATCCTTTGAGGTAACAATTCCCTGAACCTTTAACTGATGATCCAAGACAGGATAGCGGGAATGTCCTGTTTTAATTTGAAGCCGATGCCAATCCTGTACCGTTTCAGCAGTCATTAAATAATCCGTTGCTTCAATCGGAATTAATATATCTTCCACCATCATGATTTCTTTTTTAATTAAACGGTCATAGATGGCCCTATTGATTAAGGAGGCCACGGTAAAAGTATCATAACTGCTTGAAATAATCGGCAACTCCAATTCGTCAGCCAATCGTTTTACCTCATCATCTGCATCAAACCCTCCGGTAATCAATACCGCCGCACCGTTTTTCAAGGATAATTTATGGGCCTGATCCCGATTACCCACGATAAGAAGACTCCCTTTATCCACATATCTCATCATCGCTTCCAACTTCATTGCTCCGATGACAAATTTATTCAGGGTTTTATGCAGCCCTTCCTTCCCGCCTAACACCTGTCCGTCTACAATATTCACAACTTCAGCAAATGTAAGCTTTTCAATATTCTCCCTTTGCTTCTTTTCAATCCGAACGGTCCCGACCCTTTCAATGGTACTGACCAACCCTTGAGCTTCTGCCTCTTTGATCGCACGGTAAGCAGTTCCTTCGCTTACTTCCAATTCTTTGGCAATTTGCCTGACAGAAATTTTCGCGCCAACCTCTAATCCTTCAATGTGCTTTAAAATTTGCTCATGTTTTGTCGACATGCTTTCACCAAACCTTGTTCTCCAATTCTGTTTCATAACAATAATCGTTCTGTACCAATCTGTTCTAAATTGTATTATACCTTCAGGACTGAAAACAAATCAACATAAATTAGTTCGTTTGTTTTATAAATACTTTACCCAGGTCCTCAACCTCTTCGTTCAATCTTTGTCTCCTTATTTCCTCTTTGTCGATTTGCAAAACATTAGATAAATGTGCTCCAACGACAAAAATGGCAAATAAGAGCCATGCCCATGAAAAAGTGGTTTCCACTGGCATTTTTGAATAAAAGGGTACCCTTAGGAGTCCGTATATCAGGACAGTCAGACTAAGAATAAAATAAAAATACATGGCTATTTTCTTCATGATTATCACCCCACAGTTTAGTTTATGAGGAACAAGCCGCATCATGAACAAAAAAAGTGCAGCCCATTTTTGGCTGCATATATATAAAAGGGGGTTTTTCATTGATTATATAATACCCCATCAATGTTACAAAAAGATTACAAAAATATTACATTTCTATATCACTTTTACTGATCCTTTGTATATAAAATTCCTTTATTATGGTTCTTTTACAAGGTCAACTTCTCTCCTGAAGATAGGACTTTCCCGGATATACCTTCCTTCCTTAATTGCATTACAAATTCTTCAGGGTTTTGCTGGATGACAGGGAACGTATTAAAATGCATGGGAATAACCAATTTAGCCCTTACCCACTTGGCAGCCAGCAGCGCATCCTCCGGTCCCATGGTAAAATTGTCTCCGATCGGGAGAAGAGCGACATCAATAGAATTTAACTCTCCAATTAGTTTCATATCTCCAAAAAGAGCGGTATCCCCAGCGTGATAAATGGTCTTCCCTTCTATGGTAATGAGGTAACCACAGGGCATCCCCAAGTAAACAATGTTTTTCTCGGCATCATTTACGTCACTGGAACCATGGAAAGCTTGGGTCAGCTTGATCCGACCAATAGAAAATTGTCTGGAACCACCGATATGCATAGGATGAGCTTTTGCTCCCTTCCATCCCATATATGTGGCCAACTCATAGGGGGCGACAATCGTTGCATCATTTCCCTTGGCAATATCTATTGCATCACCAACATGATCTCCATGTCCATGGGTAATCAACACGTAATTCACCCTGATATCCTTCACACCGATCTTGGCTTGGGGATTACCAGTAATAAACGGGTCAATAATCAATGACTCCTTCTGGCCACGAATTTCAAAACAACTGTGTCCGTGATAAATAATATCCATCCTGTTTCCTCCTTTTTCTAAGTATATTCTTCTTTATTTATTTCTGGGTAAGGGTAGAAATTCCTTCAACCAATTTTAATCACTTCTTTGCGAACTCGACTTGATGTTCTTAGCAAACTCTTAGTCCCTTTAGATTATCTGAAATTTAGATAAAGCAATGCTTGAAATAACCCAATGATTCCTCCCAATAAAGCACCCAGATTTGTAATCATTCTAAATTCTCTACCCGATATATCCAAAATCATGCTTTCCAATCTGATCAGCGGAAAACTTCGAACCTCTTCGGCAACAATGGAAGAAACATCCACCTTTGACAGGAGGGACTCCATATGTTGTTCCAGAAAGTTAACCACCCACTGGATAAACAAGGAAATTCCCCTTTCATCCAGCCATTGAAAAAAAGGTTGAACAGGAATTTGATTAAGCCTTCTTTCCCAGATGGGAAGGTTAACAATAAAAGCAGCAAATTGGTTCACTTGCTTCTGTATCCCCTCTTCTCCCAACCAATTTTGTAATTGTGAAATCCGAATTTCCAGACTCTGATTCACCAGCCGGGCAATACCTTCTTTGATGAAATTCCTCATGTCTTCCTTCTCCAACAGAGAAAGCAGTTGAGCTTGTACGAGGGAAGTCATTTTCGCATCTCGAAAAAATTTACCAAACAGAGAGGAGAAAAATCCTTTACCCTCTAATAATTCGGATAATGTTCTCGAAATCATCAACTCCCCCTCTTCAGAGGATACATATTTTTTTAAAGAATGAAGGATATAGTTCTGCAAATTCCTTTCCCATTCTTCCCTTTTTTCTGTCATCTCATATGGAAGGATCTCCTTCAACGTAAGACCTCCCTTATTTTCCAACCATCCTTCAACAAAGTCATAACCCTTTGCCGACAGCCATTTTTCTATATTCCTTTTCCAATCTCTCCAAGTGGTTTCAGACAGAAAACCTTCCATCCAGCCATTTAACGTTTTTTCAGAATGGTAAATCTTCTGCAGCAAGTCCCTTCCCTTTTCCAATAAATCCTGTTGCCAGTCTTCCCGCCTGATTCTTCTGATTAAACCTTCGGAAGTAAACAGATAGCGGTCCACCATCTTTCCCATTTGTTCTGCTAATTCATCCTGTCTTTTGGGAATAAGACCGGGAGTAAACGGTACTTTCCATTTCCCGATAAACCACGGCCGAAGCGGTCTAAATAACATTTTTATCGCCAAGTAATTCGTGAATCCGCCAATCAAACTTCCAATGCCAATACTTACAAAAATCATCCACAGCTCATTCATCAAATTCCTTCCTTCCATTCTTGGGAAAACAAGCCCCTCTTATTCACCATGGTCATTTTACCTACATAAAATACAATATCCTTTGGGCGCCGCCAACCCTTGATTCACCTTACCTAGGAAAAGGGGTATCATGATGAATTTTATAAAAGTTTCCATACAAATTGAAGATGATCGATATTTCAAGAAAAACATCTCCATGATCATAAACCAGGATCTGGCCAATCATATTGCTCTTCCCATCGGTACACCTGTTAAAATTCAATTTGGCAATCGAAAAGAAGTAGGAATCATTGAAACCTTCAAAGGAAACAATCAAGTTCTTCTGATTCGTTCTTCTTTAGGAAAAAAGCTTTTATTACCGAATCACATTCAGCTCCACGGAAGGTACATCAATGAAAAAGAATCCACCTTTTTCCTTGGTCCGTTGATTGGAGTCCTCGTCTCTAATGTATATCAAAGTGACGACCGGTTTGGAAATCTAACGCCCTTTTGTACTGAGATATGTCAGGCAGCAAGGATAAGGGGATCTTTCGCTATCATTTTTCCCCTAAAGGAAATTTTATGGGAACAAAACCAGGTAATTGGGTGGACCCGTACTGCCCTCGGATGGAAATCGGATACTTATCCCATCCCTAATGTCATTTACAATCGGTTATCCAGCCGCTCCCAGGAAAACAATGATTCGTTTCATCAGTTTTTGCATCGCCTAAAAGGAATGGATATTTCATTCTTTAATGAGCATTTTTTAAACAAATGGCAGGTGTATGAAGCATTTAGCCCCCATCCATCCCTCACATCCATGATACCCGTCACAAAAAAATACCAGGGGGGCCAAACCTTGCAACATATGCTCAAACATTATCCATCCATTTTCGTAAAACCCATTCATGGAAGCATGGGGAGAGGAATTTATCGAATTTCAAAAAATAATAAGGGATTTTTATGTCAATATTCTACCCTAAACGGTCCGGTTAATCGCCAATATTCTTCCATCAACCAGATGGCTTATTCACTATCGTCCAGGTTGGGAAAAAAACCTTATTTAGTCCAACAGGGATTAACATTGATTATGCAAAGTGGAAGTCCCATAGATTTTAGGGCCCTTGTTCAAAAAAACCGAAATGGAAAGTGGTCCATCACCTCTATTGTGGGACGAACCGGAAGCAACAACCACATTGTATCAAATATCGCTTCAGGGGGAACCTTAAGTTCCCCTCAGCAGGCCCTGACACAATCTTCTCTTCCTCCTCCATTCAGACCAACCATCAACACAATGAAAAAAATCGCTCTGGAATTTGCCAATGCAGTCGAGAAATATATTCCAGGACACTATGGGGAATTGGGTATTGATTTAGCCGTTGATCACATGGGAAAAATCTGGCTTTTGGAAATCAACTCAAAACCATCAAAAAATGAAGAAACCCTGCTAAAAGAACGACCGGATCCCCGACCATCGGTATTTAAAATCATTGAATACGGACTATATTTGACAGGGTTTATCCCAAGAAAAATTTATGCCAAAAGAAAAAGAGACAGTAAACGCAGGTGATGATGATTGAATCCTTTCTATTTGGGAATTATGGTTTGTCGCGTCTTAACCATAAATCAGCCTACCTTCGGCGAGAAGACATTCTTTAAAAATTTGTTCCTGGAAGGTAAAAAACTGGGAGTGCCCATGTATATCTTTTCCCCCCTTGATATTGATTGGCCAAAGGAGATGGTGAAGGGCTATTATTTGTCAGAAACAGGATGGAAAGAGAAGGTTTTTCCGCTTCCCAGAGTAGTCTATGACCGATGTTTTTATCCTAATCAACAAGTGTTTAAAATGTATCAGCCCTATGTGAAACGAGTAAAAAGCCATCCATCCATTAAATTTTTGGGATTTGGATTAATGGGAAAGTGGGAAGTTTACGAAATTTTAAAAACTTCACAGGAACTTTCTTCTTGGCTACCTCCTTCTGCTTTATACACCAATGAAAAAGAAATGCTGAAATGGCTTAATCAATATCAATCAATCATTCTTAAGCCGATTAGCGGAAGCCATGGACGTGGAATCATCCGATTGACAACCCATACCAACAACCAATATTCGCTGATTGGAAGGACGGAAAAAAATGAGTTCTTTCACTGCGTAATGTCCGATTGGAGAAAAACAGTGCAATGGATCAACCGATTTGTAAATAAGAGAAAATATCTTGTACAGCCTTATTTAAACCTGACAAACAAAGATGGAAATCCATTTGATGTTCGTATCCTTGCTCAAAAGAATCATAAAGGAGAGTGGACATTGACAGGCATGGCCGTCCGATGCGGACAGAAAGGACACCTTACATCCAACCTCCATGGAGGGGGAAAAGCGGAAGAAATCGAAGACTTTTTAAACCGAAATTTTCCGGAAAATATCGTTAAAAAAATTCTATGGAGTATCCAACGAATGGTTGAACTTCTCCCCCCCTATTTGGAATCCCATCATGGAAGACTGATTGAATTGGGAATTGACATTGGAATAGAGCCAAATGGGCAGATCTGGTTACTGGAAGTCAACTCCAAACCCGGTCGACGGGTCTTTCAAGAAATAGGAAATAAAGAGATGCAGGCCAGTTCCATTCGAAATCCGGTAAAATACGCCCGTTATTTGTTGGAACGTGTATAGGAGGCATATTTGTTATGAAATCATACCCTGTTCATCTTCACTTTACCCAACCGACCAGCAAACCCTTTTTCTATGTATCAAAAGAGCTTTGTCAGCAGTTTAATTTACAGCACCAGCGCCTCATTGAGATCCAATGCGGTTCTCAAAAAACGAAAGCCTACGTGATCAAAACCAATATAGGAAAACATGTGCTTGGAGTTTCCCCCCTATTGAGACAGCGTCTTTTGATTCCTTATCAAGGTTTGATCCACATGAAAAGAACGGACACTGGTGTCCGACTCGGACCTGTAGTAGGAATCCTAACCACTGTGGCATTTTCAACAGAGGAACACCCATTGGGAGGACGAACCTCATTTTTTAAACATCTCCTTTCTATTCGTCCAGACCCTGGGTCCTATTACTTTGTTTTCACTCCTGAACAAGTAAATTGGGATAACATGTCAGTCGAAGGATTTTTCCTAACCGATGATCATACAAAATGGCAGAAGAAAATTGCCCCATTACCTGATGTCGTTTATGATCGGGTCCCAAACAGAACCATGGATCGAACAAAGAAAGTCATAGAATGTAAGGAAAGGATTAAAAACCTTCATATTCCGATGTTTAACCAAGGGTTTTTTAACAAGTGGAACATTCACCAAAGATTAAGCAATCATCCCGCTGTCAAAGAATACATTCCTGAAACCTATATGGTACCTTCTCTAAGAGCCATTCAAAAAATGCTTTCCCGTCATCAAATGATCTATTTGAAACCCTCCGGAGGAAGTTTGGGGTTAGGAATTATTAAGGTTACACATCATCCCGTTAAGGGATTACTTTGTCGCTACAGAAAAGGCAACCACAATGTATTGAGGCAATTTGATTCCGTTCAGACAATGATGGATCATCTCTTCGCTGGAACGAAACGTTTGCAAAATTATCTCGTACAACAGGGAATTCAATTGGCTAAAGTAAATAACAGACCGGTAGATTTCAGAATCCATTTAAATAAAAACCGGGAAAATCAATGGAAAATCACAGGAATCGGAGCAAAGGTAGCAGGTTGGGGAAGTGTCACCACCCATGTCAGAACCGGAGGGACCATCACCTCCAGTCAAAATATTTTTCACACCCTTTTTGGTCCAAATGGTGATGTAATTAGACAAAACCTGGAGGATGCAGCCATTCGATTAGCAGAAACCCTTGAATTTAGTTTTTCAGAGCCCCTTGGAGAACTGGGATTTGATATTGGAATTGATAAAAATGGACATATTTGGATGTTTGAAGCCAACTCCAAACCAGGAAGATCCATTTTTAAACACCCCAGCTTAAAAACTGGAGATCAACTATCCTGCCGTTCCATTCTTGATTACGGATTTTATCTTTCACAATTTTGAAGTTAAGAAGAAAGGAGAGACTGAAATGAATACAAGTCAAATACAAATCACATTTCTCCCTAACGGATGGCATATCCTTACCTCACAACCGATCAAAAAAAGGATGAGATGGGGGGCGGAGAATGTCCCCCTTTCAATTACTCCCCAAACCGAAGCCAACCATCCGGGATCCTATACGAATATGCTTGCAAAAAATAGGGAAGACGGTTCCATAAAGATTGGCCCACTCATTGGAATTTTAACGATGAAAGGAAAAACCAAACCCTTTAGGGGGAATATCCGCAACTTCGTAGATATTATTGCAACGGCAAAAAAAATTGGAGGACTTGTATTCATTTTTACCCCAGAAAATATTGACTGGAAACACCGACAAATCCACGGTTATTACCTGAACCAGAAGGGTTGGTCACCCGTATTGTTTCCCTTTCCTGATGTCGTCTACAACCGGATTCCATACAGGGAAGAAGAGCAAAAGCCAAAAGCCCAATTAACGTTGGAAAGACTCTCAAATTTTCCTAATCTTTATTTATATAACCCTCATTTCTTTAACAAGTGGACATTATTCGAATGGCTTAAGCAATTCAAAACACTCCCATGTTCTCTTCCAGAAACAGCCCAGATAGAGACCAAAAATCAACTTCATGATTTTTTGGAAACCTATCAGTCCATTTACTTAAAGCCCATCAGGGGAAAAGCAGGAAATGGAATCATTCGAATAGATAAATCAAATGACCATTATTTACTTAAATACCAGGATAAAGATATTCAGCATAAAAAATGTAAAACTTTACATGAAGCGTGGAACCTGATACAGCCTTATATCAGGAAACAGGGATATATCATTCAACAGGGAGTTCCGCTTTTAACTTACCAGGGAAATCCCTTTGACTGCAGAGTACTTGTTCAAAAGAATGGGAAAGGAGAATGGGTTGTTACCGGAGTTGGAATTCGTGTAGCAGGGAGATATGGAATAACCACTCATGTGCCAAGGGGCGGCAAAATTGCCAAACCCCATCAGGTACTAAAGGCAGCATTCCACTCGGATCAATATGCTGATTTAATGAGGAGAATAGAAGAATGCGCACTAAAAATGGCCCTTCACATCGAACATCATGTTGCAACGGTTGGAGAGATGTCGATGGATTTGGGGATTTCTGCTGATGGGAAATTATGGTTTTTTGAAGCCAATGCCAAACCGATGAAATTTGACGAACCGGATATCCGCCAACGTTCTCTAATTCACATCATTCAATATGCTCAATATCTAAGTTTCTTCAAGTAACAAATCTATATAGAGACAGAATTATAGATATGGAACGAAAGATTCACACGTCCGCTAGTCGAGTTCGGGCAAGAAGTGATCCACGTCCGCTTCAGCCTAAAGAACGGAGCCCCTCAAAAACATCTGGGTATTTCACAGATGGAGTCAGTTTGAGGACTAATTCCCGTTCTTTAGCCTTTGATATGAAAATAAAATTTTCATCCGAATTTGTGACCCTTCGGGTCATGTAAGTTTAGTTCCGTCTATATTAATTGGTTCCATTCACATAATTTTTAAAGAGAATTCAAATGCAAGAGGTGACATGCGATGGAAATTAAAAGTTTAAATCCTTCCCAGTTTGTGAAACTTAAAAAAAGTTTATTGCAATTTGTCATTTCCCATGGAGAAAGGAAAATTACATCAAGGGCAATTCAATGGATAAAAGAATTAGAACCGCTCAAATTGGATCAACCCGGGTACTTCCTCCTTATAGCAGCAGAAGAAAAAAAGCTTCTGGGACTAACAGCAGTAGCCAATTATGGTACTGAAGAATCTTTTGTAGTTGTTCATAAAAGGGAGAGACAACAAGGAATTTCCCAAGAAATGATCAAATTCTTGTTTCAACAGATAGACAAAATATACGGTCGTGTCTCACTGGATAATATCCCCAGCATCAAGATGTGTTTATCAATGGGAATGGTTGGATTTAAACTAGTAGAAGGGCCTACCGGAAAGCCAACCATGTGGTTTGCCCGAGGAAACTGGAATCCAAAAGATGTGGAGTAGATCCCCATGGTGCGAATCGGTGTACTTATCTATCGGTATACCAATCGTTCATTTGAAGAAAAGCCATTTCTTGCTGATCTTACCAAGGCCGGAATGGAGTTGGGAGTAGAGGTCTTTATCTTTTCCCCACAGGATGTCTCTGAAAAAAGGGGATGGATCAAAGGAGATACCTTTAATACAAAACAGAACCGCTGGGAAACTGGCCATTTCCCTTTACCAGATATCATTTATGACCGTCTTCGCTATCACGCTACACCCGCCTTTCAGGAATATATCCGCTTTAGAAAGTATTCGTCTCTCCCTTTTATGAACAACAGACTGGCCTCCAAATGGAAAATTCACCAATTATTATATCAGGATCCTTCTATCAAAATATATTTGCCGGAAACCGTGTTTTATCAGAATCCAAATCAAATTTTTAAGCTGTCGGAGAAATATTCTTCTCTATTTTTAAAACCCATAAATGGTACAGGCGGACGACACATTTTAAAAATAAAAAAAGAAAAAGATCACCATTTCTCAGTCCTTGGAAGAAATGTGAAACGGCATATCATAGTAAAGACACATCTATCCCCCTCCGAATTGGTCTATTTCGTCAACCATTGGATCCAAAGAGAAAAAACGTATATCCTTCAACAAGGTTTAAATATTCAACTGGAAAACAACAGAGTTTCCGATGTCCGGGTACTCATTCAAAAGACTAACGGGGAGCATTGGGGCATTACCGGAATGGGAGTGAGAACAGGACAAAAAAACAGTGTGACATCCAATTTGCATGGGGGAGGTTCTGCTGAGAAAATCACACCTTTTCTTCAGCGGAATTTTGACACAGGAAAAGCGATGTCCATTATCGGTGAAATAGAACAAATGTCTAAAAAGATATCCAAAAATCTAGAATCCCACTTCGGACGTCTAGTTGAACTGGGCTTAGACATTGGAGTGGATAAAGAAGGAAAGCCATGGTTGATCGAGATTAATCCGAAACCGGCCAGAAAAATATTCCTTTACTTGAAAGATAAAGAAACGTACATTCTATCGCTGAAAAGACCCTTACTGTATGGACTCTATTTAATCGAGACTTCCATTTCCAAAAGAAGTAGAACTGAAGTTTAGTTGCTCCTCACAGGACGTACCATTATCGACAATTTGACCAAGAGCTTTCCGCGATTTATTTTCTAAAATATGGAATAGAGAACGGAATTAGCCCTCAAACTGACTCCATCATCGAAATATCCGGATATTTTTGAGGGCTCCGTTCTTTAGTCTCAAAGCGGATAGTTCCATCGTAAGTTATAGTGACGGTTAGATGGCTTCGGTAAACTGTTCTTCTTCCGTAGAACCGGTTAAAGCTGTTGTAGAAGAAGTTCCGCCAGAGATCACCATGGATACCTCATCAAAATATCCAGTTCCCACTTCACGCTGATGTCTGGTTGCGGTATAACCATACTTTTCACTGGCAAATTCCGCCTGCTGCAGTTCAGAGTAAGCTGCCATTCCTTTATCTTTATACTCTCTGGCCAGTTCGAACATACTATGGTTTAATGCATGGAAGCCAGCCAAAGTAACAAATTGGAATTTATATCCCATTTCTCCCAATTGCTCCTGGAAGGACGCAATAGTAGCTTCATCAAGCTTTTTCTTCCAGTTGAAGGATGGGGAGCAATTGTAGGCTAAAAGCTTTCCAGGAAATTGGGCATGGATCGCTTCGGCAAAACGTCTCGCTTCCTCCACATTGGGTTCTGAGGTTTCACACCAAATGAGGTCAGCATAAGGTGCATAGGCCAATCCTCTTGCAATAGCTGCATCCAAACCACCCCTCATTCTGAAAAATCCTTCGGATGTTCTCTCTCCAGTCAGAAATTCTTGATCCCTTGGATCAATGTCACTGGTAATCAGATGGGCTCCATTGGCATCAGTACGGGCCACGATAAGGGTTGGGACACCCATGACGTCGGCAGCCAATCGGGCAGCAATTAAATTTCGAATAGCGTTTTGAGTAGGAATCAGCACCTTTCCACCCATATGTCCACATTTTTTCTCAGAGGAAAGCTGGTCCTCAAAATGAACGGCAGCAGCTCCTGCCTCAATCATACTCTTCATCAATTCGAATACGTTTAATGGACCGCCAAATCCTGCCTCGGCATCGGCAACAATTGGAGCAAACCAATAAATATCATTCTTCCCTTCGGCATGATGGATTTGATCAGCTCTCTGAAACGCCTGATTGATCCGTTTTACCACATGAGGGACACTATTGGCGGGATAAAGACTTTGGTCAGGATACATTTGTCCAGCCAGATTAGCATCTGCTGCCACCTGCCAGCCGCTCAGATAAATGGCCTTTAGTCCTGCCTTTACTTGTTGAACAGCCTGATTTCCCGTTAATGCTCCAAGGGCATTAATGAATTTTTCTGTATGCAGCAGATTCCATAGACGTTCAGCACCCATCTTGGCAAGGGTGTACTCAATTTGAACAGATCCGCGAAGACGAACAACATCCTCTGCAGAATATGTTCTTTCAATCCCTTTCCAACGAGGGTCTGTTTCCCAACTCTCCTGAATCTCCTTCACCACATCTTTTTTTGTCATTGTTAGTCATCCTTTCTCTTGAATTTGTATTAGTACAGTTAAATTATTATGGTTCTATTATAATACAGTATAACGGCAATTTGTCAATATATTTTCACGAATTTAAAAACGTTAAATTTACAGATTTTTTTCAAACGTTTTCTTTTTTGAAAAAATGTTTGCAGAAATAAAGGTGTCATGGTAAACTAACTTTGAAAATTGAATAGATGCGGGAGCTTGGAGAACCAGGCTGAGAGGATGGCTATTCTGCCATCGACCGTTGAACCTGAACTGGATAATGCCAGCGGAGGAATTTTTGTATGCACGAAACCTGTATAGAGCCAGTTCAAAAAGGAGGATAAAAAGGGCCGAGAATTTCAAGGCAGCGTAGCTTTGAACACCGGAGCGTATGCTTTTAAAACGTGAGGAGCGCAAAAGCAAGCTAACGCAGAAATTCGACAGCAATTTTTACCAGACTTTTTGAACATCCTCTTATAGAGTTGAACCATCGGGAAAGTATTACTCCCATACTCTGAAATCGTTTCGTGTTTACACCTCCGAAGGAAGGTTCAAAAATGAATCTTCTTTTTTATTTTGTTAAGGAGGGATCACCATGTCAAAAAATCAGAATCAGCTGAACATTTCCTTTACGTCCTCTTTTCCAGGAAGCCAAAAAGTTTATGTGATTGGATCACGTCCAGACATCAAAGTTCCCATGCGGGAAATTCAACTTCATCCGACCAGCGGATTGAACGGCGAGGTTAAGAATCCTCCAGTTCGTGTTTATGATACGAGCGGCCCTTATACAGAACCTGAATATGATGTGGATGTTCATAGAGGGCTTCCGGTTTTGCGCAGAAACTGGATTCTTGAACGAAGCGATACTGAAGAATATGAAGGTCGCGAAATAAAACCGGAAGACAACGGATTTAACGTTGACGATCCTCGGGCGAATCAAGAGGTTTATCCCGGTCTGAAAAGGCGTCCCTTGAAGGCAAAACAGGGGAAAAACGTGACACAAATGCATTATGCCCGCCGGGGATTAATTACTCCTGAAATGGAATTTATTGCGATCCGTGAAGGCGTATCTCCAGAATTCGTTCGAGAAGAAGTAGCCCGAGGCCGTGCCATTATCCCGGCAAATATTAATCACCCAGAGAGTGAGCCAATGATTATCGGCCGGAATTTCTACACAAAAATCAATGCCAACATTGGAAATTCAGCCGTAACTTCCTCCATCGAAGAAGAAGTAGAAAAGATGACTTGGGCGATTCGATGGGGAGCAGATACCATTATGGACCTCTCGACCGGAAAAAACATCCATACAACTAGGGAGTGGATCATTCGCAATTCACCTGTACCCGTCGGAACCGTACCCATTTATCAAGCTCTGGAAAAAGTAGGAGGTAAGGCTGAAGATCTTACTTGGGAAATTTATCGGGACACATTGATTGAACAAGCGGAGCAGGGTGTTGATTACTTTACAATTCACGCAGGGGTGTTGTTAAGATACATCCCTTTGACTGCAAAGCGGGTTACGGGAATTGTCTCCCGAGGCGGTTCCATTATGGCTGCCTGGTGTTTGGCCCATCATCAAGAAAACTTCCTATACACTCACTTTGAAGAAATTTGTGAAATTTTGAAAACATATGATGTAGCGGTTTCATTAGGGGATGGCCTTCGACCGGGATCCATTGCCGATGCCAATGATGAAGCACAATTTGCAGAATTGGAAACCCTTGGAGAGCTTACCCAGATTGCCTGGAAACACGATGTACAGGTGATGATCGAAGGTCCAGGGCATGTTCCCATGCACAAAATTAAAGAAAATGTAGATCTGCAGCAGAAAATTTGCCATGAAGCCCCCTTCTACACACTGGGCCCCCTTACAACAGATATTGCCCCGGGTTACGACCACATTACATCAGCCATAGGAGCTGCCATGATCGGCTGGTTTGGCACCGCCATGCTTTGTTATGTAACCCCTAAGGAACACCTTGGACTGCCGAATAAAAACGATGTAAGAGAAGGAGTGATTGCTTACAAGATTGCTGCCCATGCCGCTGATCTGGCAAAAGGACATCCTGGAGCACAAATTCGTGATGATGCCCTTTCCAAGGCCCGTTTTGAATTTCGTTGGAAAGATCAATTTAATCTATCCCTTGACCCGGAAAGAGCCATGGAGTACCATGATGAAACTCTCCCGGCAGAAGGAGCAAAAACAGCCCACTTCTGTTCTATGTGCGGCCCCAAATTTTGCAGCATGCGAATTACACAGGATATCCGACAATACGCGAAAGAAAAAGGCCTTGAACCCGATTCAGCTATACACGAAGGGATGGAGGAAAAATCAAAAGAATTTAGAGAGTCCGGAGGTAAAATATACAGATAAATTATCGAATTAAGGGGGCAAGAAAATGAACGATCGCCTTGTCATCGGAGGAAAAGAATTGGAAAACCGATTATTTATTGGTACGGGAAAGTTCTCTAAGCATACCATCATCCCTGAAGTTATCAAGAGATCTAACTCCCAGGTTATAACGGTTGCGCTGCGAAGAGTTGATTTTGATTCGCGTGAAGAAAACATTTTAAATTACATTCCCAAAGATGTGATTTTACTTCCTAATACATCAGGTGCAAGAAACGCAGAAGAAGCCATAAGAATTGCCAGGATTGCTAGAGCCGCTGGAATGGGAAACTGGATAAAAATAGAGGTGATCTCTGATCAAAAATACCTGCTCCCTGACAATTATGAAACCATCAAAGCAACGGAAATATTGGCAAAGGAAGATTTTGTTGTATTGCCATATATGAGCCCTGACCTGATGGTTGCAAAGAAACTACAAGAATCGGGAGCAGCAGCAGTAATGCCCCTGGGTTCACCCATTGGCTCAAACAGAGGATTAAAGACAAAAGAACTGATACGGATTTTAATTGATGAAATCAATCTTCCCATTATCGTTGATGCCGGAATAGGCAAACCATCGGATGCGGCTGAGGCAATGGAAATGGGTGCCTCAGCAGTACTGGTCAATACAGCCATTGCTACTTCCGGAGATCCTGCAGCAATGGCAGAAGCCTTTCATCTATCCGTAAAAGCTGGAAGACTGGCTTATTTATCCGGTTTGGGAACTTCCTCACTTAAAGGGGAAGCCTCTTCCCCACTAACCGGCTTTTTGACGAAATTGTAATATGACTGAGTCTTAAAAAAAGATTTCTGTGAGAGGATAAGAAGTCATGAGTTTTTATGAAGAATACAGCCAATTGAAAAATATTCAATTTAACGACTTTTTCCAATCCGTCAGCTATCAAGATGTGGAAAGGACTTTACGAAAAGAGAGATTAAACGAGAACGATTTTTTAACCCTGCTATCACCTGCAGCAGAAAGTTTTATGGAAGAAATGGCCGTTAGAGCGCATCAGATCACTGTGCAGCACTTCGGAAAAACGATTCTTCTATATACACCGCTTTACCTAGCAGATTATTGTGTAAATCATTGCGTTTACTGCAGTTTTAGTATTAACAATCCCTTCCCAAGAAAAAAACTGTCTATGTCGGAGATTGAAGAAGAAGCAAAAGAAATAGCCAAAACAGGTTTGAAACATCTTCTAATCTTAACCGGAGAATCCAAAATCCATACTCCCCTTTCTTATATAACAGATAGTGTCAATATATTAATCAATTATTTCCCTTCAATATCCATTGAAATTAACCCGCTGGATACAGAGGAATATGCAGAATTAGTAGAAAATAACGTGGATGGTCTTACGGTTTATCAGGAGGTTTATAATGAAGAAGTGTACAGGGAAATACACTTAAAAGGACCAAAAAGAAACTATCAATACCGCTTGGACTCTCCAGAAAGAGGCTGCCAGGCCGGTTTCCGTTCCGTCAATATAGGGGCCCTTTTGGGATTGGATGATTGGAGAAAAGAAGCATTTTTTACCGGAATGCATGCGAATTACCTGCAAAATAAATATCTAGATACAGAGATAAGCATTTCATTGCCGAGAATCAGACCTCATTTAGGGAGTTATCAGCCAAAGTGTATTGTAGAAGATAAGAATTTGGTTCAGATCATGCTTGCCCTACGGCTATTTTTACCAAGGGCAGGAATTACTTTATCAACAAGGGAAAGTGCAAAACTTCGCAATCATCTGATCTATTTAGGAGTAACCAAAATGTCAGCCGGCTCTTCTACCGTAGTGGGAGGTCATACTCTGGACCACGGAACAAGCCAGTTTGAAATCTCTGATAAGCGAGATGTAAAGGAAATTCGGGAATACCTCTATCAAATCGGGTATCAACCACTATTTAAAGACTGGCATCTTATTGGATAAAGAAAACTCATATTTCGATTGTTTGGCAGGAAGAGGCGATTAGAAATGGCGAGGGCCATATTAAAGGTAATTACAGATGGAAAAAAGGGTTTAGTCAATGTTAAGGAAATCGTGACTGACATCGCCCAAGAAACCGATTTTATTCATATTCGGGAAAAAAAACGCACAGCTAAAGAAATCATTGAGTGGATATCTGAACTTGATCTGCCGGAGAAATTGATCATCAATGACCGGGTGGATGCAGCTTTAGTATCCAAGGTAGCGGGTGTCCATCTATCCTGGCACAGCTTGCCCCTGGAAAAAGTAAAATCCCTTGTTCCCTCACACTATTTGATCGGGGTTTCCGTCCATTCTGTGGAAGAAGCAGTTAAAGCCGAAAAAGATGGTGCCCACTATGTCATTTTTGGTCACATTTATGATAGTCCGAGTAAGCCGGATACCGCACCCCGGGGTATCCGGTCCCTTGCAAAAATCGTTGACGTGGTCTCCATCCCCGTCATTGCCATTGGCGGAATCACTGTCGAAAAGGTTCATGAGGTACTGAGTACCGGATGTTCCGGCATCGCCGTTATGTCAGGGATCATGTCTGCTAAAAATCCCAAAGAAGAGGCTCAGCGTTTTCGCGAAGCCTTGTTATCCTTCTCTTCCCTGCCTAAAGTAAGTTTACTTAAGTAAAATAAACTGTGATTATGCTTTGAGAGGTGACAACAGATGAACGTAACCATTAATGGAAAAAAGGAGCAGATACCCGGCACAATTAAACATGTGAGGGATCTGCTATCCCATTTTCAGCTGGAGAGAAGGAATCTCATTGTTTTGGTAAATGAAAATGTAATCACGCCAGAACAGCACGATAGCACGTTTATTCGTGATGGAGACACCATCGAACTGGTTCATTTTGTAGGAGGAGGATAATCTTCCCTACATCATATTATAGGTGTACCCTTTGTAGATCAATTCCGCCAGAGCAAGAGAACCGGGAACATTTAAGTACCAGATGTAAAAATGACGGATATTGGTTACAGTAATCCACTCTTCACCGTTTAATTTGTTAAGCAGCAATCGAATGCCATACATGATCCAATAAACGGTCCAATTAATCATGGGAAAATATAAGAGAATAAACCAGAGGAAACTGATTGTACCTTCTCCTAAATAAAACCGTAAGACTACGGCAAATGGCAGCACGATTAAAAAACGAATCACTCCGTGGGGTTTTAAAGGTTTCTCCAACATATTCATCACCTGCGACTTGAGCCTCATATTGGACACTTATCTACATTATCTCTGAGTTCATCCTAGAAAGAAAGTTATTTTACCCCTTCGAAAAACTTAATCGTTCTTAAACTTTAATTTCATCTAACATGTCAATTACTATATCCACTATAAATAAAATTTAGATTTTCGTCATCCATTGAAAAAGGGACTGCATGAAATCATTCATCAGTCCCTCTTCTCTACAAAAACCTGCGATGTGTCTTCTTCCCGTCATAGCTAAAGAGAACTTGCCTTTCTTCTACAACGGTTTCGATGTGTACATTTCTTCCCCAAAGCTGATAAACATAGGGAAGGGTTTTTTCCACATATTTTAAATCCAATTCCATCCCTTCATAATAGTGCTTTAGATAAAGTTCTCCATTTCGCAGATAATCCCCATCTTGGATCACAATATAGGGAAATCCACCATTTACTCTCGCTAATGCCAAGTGATCTCTTACCGTTTCCCATTCCTTGTTCGTAATTACCCAGTCATTTCCTGACTTGCCGAATAAATATAGATCCAAATTCTCAACCAATTCCTTCGTAAGATAGTTTCGAATAAAGGAGATATCTGAATCCAGTTCCCTTACCTCAAAAATTTTTTCCCTCCCTTTTCCCGGCTCTCTTTTATATCTTTCTCTCTCTTCCTCGGATGGATGGTCCCATCTCTTCTCAATATCTTCAAAGATCTTTAGCCCAAGATAATACGGATTGATGCTGGTTCGAGATGGCTGAATCACCGATGCATTTAATTTGGCAAATTCAATTGTCTCTTCTTCTGTCAAATCCATTTCCCGTAGGATTCTTGCATGCCAATACGAAGCCCAGCCTTCGTTCATGATCTTAGTCTCCAGCTGAGGCCAGAAGTAGAGCATCTCATCCCTCAGAATTGTTAATACATCTCGCTGCCAATCTTCTAAAATGGGACTAAATTCTTCGATAAAGAGAACGATATCTTTTTCCGGTTCCGGAGGAAATGGCTTTTTCGCCTTTCCATTTTTTACATCATTCTCATTTTTCCTTTCCTTTTCATCCAAGTACCATAGGTCATCATATGTCGTTGATTTTTTCCCCTTACTCGCTTGTTTCCCGTTGCTGTCATCTTTTTTCCATCTCAATTTAGGCCTAAGAAGGCTTGGGTCAATATGTTCCTGAATGGCTAAAACCGCATCCAGAAAGCTTTCCACTTCATCTTTTCCATGAATCATTTCATATTGGCGAATCCTTGCTGCACTGGCTGCCATGCTTTCTACCATATCCCTAGAAGTATTGGAGAAACGGACATTGTTCTTGAAGAAATCACAATGAGCCAATACATGGGCAACAATCAGCTTATTTTGTATTAAGCTGTTTCCTTCCAATAAAAAGGCATAACAGGGATTGGAGTTAATGACCAACTCATAGATCCGGCTAAGATTTAAATCATATTGAAGCTTCATCCGGTGAAAGGCCTTTCCGAAGCTCCAGTGGGAAAATCGTGTTGGCATCCCATAAGCACCAAAGGTATAGATAATATCCGCGGGACAAATTTCATATCTCATGGGGAAAAAATCAAGGCCAAAACCTTTGGCAATCTCCGTGATCTCGGTTATGGCAATCTCCAGTTGTTTCCATTCACTTTTCATCTTCTTTCGCCTCTCCTAACTGACTTCATTGGTCCTTTTACCAAAGAACGTATTTAAGGCCTTATATACTTCTCCCTTCTCACGAATCACAGAATACATAAACTTAGGATTCTGAATATGGCGGTAGGCAGACATCAAGGTGGAATGGCGATTGTACTGGTTAACTTCTCCGTAACCGAACAAATTGGCCCTTTCCATAATCTCTTTAACCAGCTTCACACATTTTTCATTATCTGAAGTAAGATTATCTCCATCGGAAAAATGAAAGGGATAAATGTTGAATGCGTTTGGTGGATATCTTTTATCGATAATCTCCAAAGCCAGACGGTATGCCGATGAACAAATGGTCCCTCCGCTTTCCCCCTTAGAGAAAAAAGCATCCTCAGTTACTTCTTTCGCTTCTGTATGATGCGCAATAAAAACAATCTCTACTTTCTCGTATTTTGTCCTTAAAAAGCGGACCATCCAGAAAAAAAAACTGCGGGCAATATACTTTTCAAAAACTCCCATTGATCCGCTAGTATCCATCATGGCAATCACTACGGCATTGGAATGGGGCTGTTCGAACTCTTCCCATGTTTTAAAACGGAGATCATCATTGGTAATATGTGCAATATTGGGTTTACCTGCTAGAGCATTACGCTTCAAAGCTTCGATCAGAGTCCTTTTTTTATCGATATTGCCCATTAATCCCTTTTTACGGACATCGTTAAATCGAATATCGTTGACCGTCATTTGATCTTGGTCCTTCTTTTGCAAATTGGGTAATTCCAATTCGGCAAAAAGCATGGATTCCAATTCTTCAACGGAAATTTCCGCTTCATAATAATCAGCCCCGGGTTGATCCCCTGCTCCAGACCCTTTGCCTGGCCCCTTGGAAACTGTACCATCTTTAGCAATGACATCTCCCACTTTGCTGTTTCCTGCTCCCTGACCACCGTGCTTCCCTTTGTTAAAATTGTATCGAAAGCGATATTCATCCAGGGAACGAATGGGGATTTTGACCACATCGCGTCCATCGGTCATAATAATGCTCTCTTCAGTAATCAAGTCAGGTAAATTTTGCTTAATCGCTTCCTTTACCTTTTCCTGGTGTCTCATTTGATCTTGGTAGCCTTTACGGTGGAGGGACCAGTCTTCTTTAGAAACGATAAACGAACCTTCTCTCATC
Source organism: Microaerobacter geothermalis (assembly GCF_021608135.1). Lineage (NCBI taxonomy): Bacteria > Bacillati > Bacillota > Bacilli > Caryophanales > Bacillaceae > Microaerobacter > Microaerobacter geothermalis. Next base: position 17,090 of record NZ_JAKIHL010000032.1, on the reverse strand, counting down.
CTTATCCCCCCTCTGGAAAAGTAGAGCCTTAGATTACCTATTTAACAAACTACCTACATATTTTAACAACTCGTTGGCACAAATCGGACAGTAGTGATGTTCTTCTATTAACCGTTTGCTCACTTCATTGATTTTCTTCAACTGATTCTCATCCGGAGTTTTGCTAGATGTTGTAATCTTGACTACATCCTTTAAATCGGCAAACAGTTTCTTTTCAATGGCTTCTCTTAACCGTTCATGGCTATTGTACTCAAATCTTTTCCCTTTACGGGCATAAGCCGATATTCGAATTAATATTTCTTCACGAAATGCTTTTTTGGCATTTTCAGAAATTCCGATTTGTTCTTCTATGGAACGCATTAGCCTCTCATCGGGATCCATCTCTTCTCCGGTTATGGGGTCCCTTAGCTTAATATGATTGCAATAGGCCTCTACATTGTCCAAATAGTTATCCAATAATGTCTTTGCGGATTCCTCATAAGAATAAACGAATGCCTTTTGCACCTCTTTTTTGGCTAATTCATCATATTCCTTCCTGGCCACTGAGATAAAATTTAAATATCTCTCTTTTTGTTCTCTTGTAATTGATGGGTGCTGGTCTAATCCATCCTTTAGGGCACGCAGTACATCCAACGCATTGATACATTCTGTATCTCTCCGAATAAGTGCTGACGAGATCCGATTGATCACATACCTTGGATCAATTCCTGTCATTCCTTCTTCCGCATATTCATTTCTGATCTCTTCCAAATCGGTATGTTTAAACCCTTCCACAAATTCCCCGTCATACAGCTTCATCTTCTTCACTAAATCCATTCCCTGTTTCTTTGATTCCTTTAACCGGGTTAAAATCGAAAAGATGGATGCCACTTTTAATGCATGGGGAGCAATATGAATATGACCCAGATCACTTTGTTTGATCAGTTTATAATAAATTTTTTCTTCATCACTTACTCTTAAATTATAGGGAATAGGCATCACAATGATCCGTGACTGCAAGGCTTCATTTTTTTTGTTACTGATAAAGGCCCGGTACTCCGCCTCATTGGTATGAGCAATAATCATCTCATCGGCGGATATCAGCGCAAAACGTCCTGCCTTAAAGTTACCCTCTTGGGTTAGAGAGAGCAAATTCCATAAGAATTTTTCGTCACATTTCAACATTTCCTGAAATTCCATAAGCCCGCGGTTTGCCTTATTCAACTCTCCATCAAAGCGGTACGCTCGCGGATCAGATTCAGAACCGTATTCCGATATGGTGGAAAAATCAATGCTTCCTGTTAAATCGGCAATATCCTGAGATTTTGGATCCGATGGACTAAAGGTCCCAATCCCGATTCGCTTTTCCTCTGAAATTAATACCCTTTCAACCAGCACATCCTCGACCCGCCCGCCATAATCTGTTTCCAGGCGCAGCTGGCAGGACGGACATAAATTCCCTTCGACCTTAATCCCAAACTCCTCTTCAAAGTCTTTCCTGAGGGATTGGGGGATAAGATGAAGGGGTTCCTCATGCATGGGACATCCCTTTATTCCGTATAATGACCCTTGTTCGGTACGGGAATAATTCTCCAGCCCAGATTTCAACATGGTTACGATCGTTGACTTTCCTCCGCTAACAGGTCCCATTAACAGTAGAATTCTCTTCCTCACGTCCAAACGTTTGGCAGCAGAGTGAAAGTATTCTTCCACCAGCCTTTCTATTGCCCGATCCAAACCGTAAATTTCCTTATTAAAAAAGGCGTAACTCTTGCGCCCTTCCTCATCCTCCTCAATCCCAGCGTCCTTTATCATATGATAAATCCTGGCATGGGCTGTTTGAGCCACTTGCGGCTTTTTTGCAACAATTTTTAAATAATTGTCAAAGGTTCCTTCCCAAGTAAGCTCCTTTTCTTTTAAGCGATAATCGGTAATTTTTCTTAATATGTCCATGTTAGCCTCCTCTCCTTTATTTAGGAATCATGGGCTGTGTTTCTATCAATATATTCCCGTACAAGTTTCGACATGCTATTGGTATGGGTGTCCAAGAAAATTAAGGCTTTTCTAATATATGTTTATGCTAATCCCTGCATAATGTTGAAATCGTTTTTGACAATAATGTGTTCCAGAACAAATACTGTCTCCATCTATGAACTACCCAAATGTTTTTGAGGGGTTGAGGACGTATCAACTTTGAAATGAAAATACATTTTCATTTCATTTTGTGCCCTTCGGGTCATGTAAGTTCAGTTTCTGCAAGGGGTAATACTCTTAGTTGCACTTAGCTACCAGATAAAAATTAGGCAAATGACCTGTTACGGGACAACCGCCCATGGCATAAGTTAAAGTGTAATACAAGGAAACTGATATTGGGGAGGAGACATATGAGCAAAGAATACCACAGATTGGTTCGTAAGCTTCAGGAAGTGCAGTTTGGTCTGGTGGAACTGCAACTGTATCTGGATACTCACCCTGAGGATCATCGAGCAATAGCCCAATACAACATGCTTGCTGACAGACTCCAGATGCTAAAAGCAGAGTATGAATCACATGATGGTCCGATCGCCCAGTACGGGTGGTCAAAATCCCCCAGAGAATGGGTATGGGTAAGTCAACCTTGGCCGTGGGAAATTGAATACTAGGGAGGTTTGCATGGATGTGGATCTATGAAAAAAAATTAGAAGTGCCAGTTAGAGTAGGAAAACGCGATCTACAAATGGCAAAATACCTGATCACACAATACGGTGGTCCCGATGGTGAACTCTCCGCTGCCCTTCGCTATTTAAATCAGCGGTATAGTATGCCAAATGAACGAGCAAAAGCATTGCTAACAGATATTGGAACAGAAGAAATGGGGCACTTGGAAGTGATTGCTACGATGGTTTATAAATTAGTCAAAGGAGCCTCCCCGCAAGAAATGCGTGAAGCCGGACTTGGAAGCCAATATGCTGACCATGATCATGCCCTGTTCTACATGGATGCCAGCGGTAATCCTTGGACCGCCGCGTACATCCAAGCGAAAGGGGATCCCATCGCTGATTTGGCAGAAGATATTGCAGCAGAGGAAAAAGCAAGGGCTACCTATCAATGGCTCATCAATCTGACCGATGATCCAGATTTAAAGGAAACGTTAAAATTCTTAAGGGAGCGTGAGGTTGTTCATTCTCAACGCTTCAGGGAAGCTCTTTATCTGGTGGAAGAGCATTATAAAAACCCGAAAAAATACTATTAGGAGGACAGATTATGAGTATCAAGCACCACCAACCCTATTTTAAACCTACCGGATACCCTCCCATGAACTACCCTCCCGTTCTGCCAATGCCATTTGATCCCTTTATTGATCAGTTTCCCTTATCGGTTGCTCTAAAAAAAGGAACTTTGTTCAAATGGTTGTATGATCCATACGATGGACCCCATAAACATAAAGAATCCTGTCCCGACTACTTTCATGAAACTTCGTCAGTGGAACGTACGGTCAATGTATCCTTGGAATCTTAGGAGTCCTAGTGGATAAAATAAGCAAAGGGGCCTTGGAAAGGTCCCTTAAGCACTGTATATGGTTGCTTTTTCGTCTATTTGATAAATATCAGAAATCCTGCGTATTTGATACAGTTTCTGCAGCAAATCACTTCTGTGAAGTTCCGAGCGAATAAAACAGGTGGATAGGGAGCCGTCTGCAAATAATAAAATCTTATAAAAAACTCCCTTGCCATCTATTTGTTTTTTTACTGACAGGATGGTCACATTCATCACTTTCATCCCTTCAAAAATGCTCACATATGATAAAGTGATCTTTATTACCATATTTTATTCATTTTCTTTAAAGGACAACCCAATTTTTTTCATTTTTTTTGGGATTTTTCATTTTTCCTTTGGATAACTTATAGACAAGATGTTATAATTATATGCGAAAAGTTTAAGAAGGGGAGAAAAGGGATGAAAACCATTATTGCCATTATCGTTGCAGCGGCCTTTTTATTTGCGATTCTTACTTCCGGCTACAACGAGGACAAAACTCCGGGACTATAATGCATTTATACTCTAAAGCCTTGAACTTCGGTTCAAGGCTTTCTTCTTTCCTGGCAACTTGGTCTACTTAGATGGAGGGAACCAAAATGATGGCTTCAGGAAAATATGCTTTTCCCAGTCGCAAGCTGATTGTGCAAGTCCTCAAGAGAACCTTCATCATCCCGATGATAAGCCATATTTCCGCGATCAATAAGGTAATCCCTAACCAAGTAGGTCCTCATCCCTGTTTTACCGGCAACCATATCCTCCTGGATATCGTTTCCTACCATAATACAGTTTTCAGGATGAATATTTAACTGGTTGGCAACCTCTATATAATAATTGGGATTTGGCTTACAAAAATGGGATTCTTCATATACCGTTACCCAATCAAAGGGTAAATCGTCCACTTCAGCCCACCTCATGCGGTGCACAATAGCCTCCCTTGGAAATACGGGATTGGTAGCAATTGCTATTTTGTATCCCCGATCCAATGCAGTTTCCACAATGTTTCGAGACAAGGGAGTTGGATTGGTATGTTCTTTCAGAATAGGGAATATTTCTCTGTAAAAGTGGTCAAATATAGGCCAGATAATTTCTCTTTTAAGGTGGGTATTTTTTAAAAAATGTTCAGTAAACACCTGTTCATTGGTGGTATTAGGGTCATTATTTTTTATCATTTCATGGGTAGATGCCCATAACTGTTTGACAAAATCCTTCGGTTCAATGATGTGGGCAACCCTTGGCGCTAACAGCTGCAGATATTTTTCGATGAATCCGTCGGTATCCATTGGAAGTAAAGTTCCATCCAAATCAAATAAAATCGCTTTTGTTTTCTCCGCCACGAAGATCCCTCCATCTAATTCTTATTTACTTGTTCTATTTTTCACATGATCTAAGCCTAACCCATCCCCGGAAAATGAATCTGTCTTAATGCTTCGTAAATCATGATAGCAACAGAATTTGACAGGTTCAGGGAACGGATATGGGTTGAAATCATTGGTATTCGCAAGGAGGTTTCCGGATTGGCATCCAATATCTCTTTAGGTAACCCGGCAGTCTCTTTTCCAAACACAAAAAAATCCCCTGCACAAAAAGAAAAGTCAGTATATTTTCTCTGGGCCTTGGTGGTGGCAAAAAAGAACCGATGGTTGGGATACTTCCTTAATACCTCGTGAAATGAATCATAATAGTGAATTTCTACTTTATCCCAATAATCAAGACCCGCTCTTTTCAAGTATCTGTCATCCGTAGAAAAACCTAAGGGCCTAACCAGATGGAGAGAGGAATTGGTACCGGCACATGTTCTTGCAATATTTCCGGTATTGGCTGGGATTTCTGGTTCAACCAAAACAACATGAAAGGACATATACTCACCTTCTATAAACTATATCTAACATCCATTATACATTTTTTATATCATATTAAAAAATAAAAGCTTCAAAAATCGAAGCCATTTTTTCATATACAGTTTAAAATTCATCAACAATATGAAAAAATTTATACTTAATATGAGGAGTCCAGGCAGCAGAATCACGGTAGTCCCAATACCTGTGTCTGCTGTTATTAGTATGGGCATTCACCAAAGGCATATCATTACTATCCTTTAATACAACAATCGTATTGTGCTGCCAATGGCCATCTCCATCATAATCGTAACTAATCACATCCCCTATCGATAATTTATGGGGTGAACTAACTTCAACTGCCCTCAGTCCATTCCTGCTCGTGGACAAATACCACCGTAAACTATGGGCTACTACCCAACTGTAACTCCAATGATGAAGATTGCCATTGTTTCGATACCACCAGCCCTTGCCCTGATTACCTGTATATGTCATTGGAACGCCACCAGCCAGAAGACATTGAGAAACAAAATTGGTGCAATCCGCTTCAAATTTTTCGTATTGAGGATTATATTGATTCCACCATATTTCAGCATATCTTTGAGCTTTCAATCGATTATAAATTCCTCTATTTGTGATTTGATTTGCATCATTTTCGTTCGTTTCATGGAAAAAAGGGGGAATACCCTCTTTTGCCATTGTTTCCGGAGCATCTTGAATACGGAGTCCCGCATCCATTTCATCCTTTAATAACCTCCATGAACCATACTGTTCTTTCAAGCAAATCTCCCTTATCCCCAGCTTTTCTTGTTCATAAAACATATCTTTCAATTTATATACCCATCTTTGATAAAGAGGGATTTTCACGATGATCTCATCGGTCCCTTCCTTTTTTATTTCGCATCGATCCAGCTTAATTTCCCCTTTTATGAAGATGGCATTTCTCTCTTTATCCTGTTCTTTGCTTCTTCTTAGTTTATTTATGATTTCGTTTGCTTGACTAGAATCAGTAAAAAATTCACCAACTTGTTCTTCTTCACCATCGATACGCACCTTTGTCTCCAAAGACAAGTACTTTTTGATCACCTCAAACCAATCCTTTGTCATTACTCCTCCCCTTTCCCCCTTTTGTATCCCTTATAGTTTATGCGAAAATGGTGATTTGGGGAGAAAAATTTATACACGAAGGAATGTGTTAATTTTCATTACATATAATTCACAAAAAAAAGACCCGGTTACCCAGAGATAACCGGTAAAATAGATAGGGATGGAGAGATAGGGGGATTTCATGTTAGTTAACCTTACATTAATTATCTTTATTATATACTTATCAGATAATTTTCGCAACCCTCAAGTTGTAAAAGATATTCCTTTATCCCAATTCCTCCTCCATAACCGACCAAGGCCCCGTTGCTCCCTACCACCCGATGACATGGGACAATAATTGGCACAGGGTTCTTATTATTTGCCCCACCGACAGCCCTAACTGCCTTTGGGCTATGTAACAAGGATGCCACTTCTTTGTACGATTTTGTTTCTCCATAGGGAATTTGCTGAAGCTGATGCCAAACTTTTTTCTGAAAAGGAGTGCCAACCAGGTCCAAAGGGACTTGAAAGTACTTTCTTTTCCTGTCAAAATACTCATTTAACTGCCGAATAACCTCAAAAAGTTCATCAGGGGAAGATTTGGGTTCCTCAAGAAACATCATTCTTTGTGACATGCGCAAAATGCTCATTTTTACTTGTGAATAGGAACCAAACTCAATACTGCATATTCCAACAGGACTGGATACAATGGTTAGGTCTCCAATAGGAGAATCCATTTCCGCATAAATGAGATGGCGTCTTTTCATCTTCTACTCTCCCATCATAACAAAATCTTTTTTTTATTTATTTGTTCCAAGGATTTTTCAATCTCTCTCCGGACTGTTTCATCTTCTTCTTTTTTCAGCTGTTTCTTTAATGCTGTCTCAGCATCTGAACCGCCGATTTTCCCCAGGGCCCATGCGGCTGTTTTTCTCATAACCGGACGAATATCTTCGGTCATCACCTTTGTTAACTCAGGTATTGCTTCCGGATCTTTAAAATGTGCCAAGGCAATGATTGCATTTCTCTGAATCGGTTTCTTTCCCCGCCATGCCGCTGCAGTGGAACCAAAGGTGTTCTTGAACGTACCTTTGGTGATTGAAAGCAAAGGAATAAGGGGCGGTTTGGCCAAATCGGGATCAGGATGGAAAGCTTCCTGATGGGTAAAGTTCATTTTCCGGTTCTTGGGGCAAACCTGTTGACAAGTATCACACCCATATAGTCGGTTTCCTAATTTTTCCCTGAATTCTTCAGATATATCATCCTTTACCTGGGTGATGTAGGCCAAGCACCGCTGAGAGTTCAACTGACCAGGCTGCACAAATGCACTGGTGGGACATGCCTCAATACAGGCATTACATTCCCCACACTGATCTTCAATGGGAATGTCTGGAGGAAGGGGGAGATTGGTCAACAATTCCCCTAAATAAACCCATGAGCCGAATTCAGGAGTGATTAAACTGCAATTTTTTCCAACCCACCCCAATCCTGCTCTTTCAGCAACGGCACGATCAGAAAGGGCTCCGGTATCTACCATGGATTTCGTTATGGCCTCCGGCACTTTTTCCATAATAAAATCACTTAACAAAGATAATTTCTCCCTTAATACATGATGATAATCCAACCCCCATGCAGCCCGGCTAACCATCCCTCGTCTGTTTCCTGGTACAGAACGGGGAGGATCTTTTAATATTGAGGGGTAAGCAATGGCAATGGAAATCATTGAACGGACATCCTCCATGGTTAACTCCGGGTGAGTTCTTTTTTCGATATCCTTTTCTTCAAACCCTGACTCATAACCGAATTCCCGATGTTTAATCAGTCTTTCTTTTAATTCCAAAAAAGGATCAGCAGAAGCGACACCCACTTTATCAATGCCAATCTCTTTTGCATACTTTTTTATTTCATCTTTTAAGACAGTCCAATTCATGGTTATTTCCCTCTTGTTAGTTCCAAAGATGAACTTATGTATGATGTTTTATCGCAGAAGTGGCCAATTCATCACAGCGGTTATTCCACTTATTATCAGCATGCCCCTTCACCTTAATAAATTCAACTTGATGGTAAGTAGATAATTTAAGCAATTCTTTCCAGAGATCCTGATTTTCAACGGGTTCTTTTTTACTATTTAACCACCCGTTCCTCTGCCAATTTTTATACCATCCCTGTCGAAAACAGTTTACCAGGTAAGCACTGTCGCTATATAATTTTACCTTGCAAGAACACTTCAATTGAGATAACGCCTTAATGGCAGCTAATAACTCCATTCGTTGGTTTGTTGTATTGGATTCAAATCCTGATATCTCTTTCATATGATCCCCATAAATAAGGACTGCACCCCAACCACCCGGACCCGGATTGTAGGAGCAAGCACCATCAGTATAAATCTTTACTTCCTTCATCCCATATCCTCCATCACACAAAAATTACTCTAGTTGTTTCTACCTGTTTAATGTTACGTTTTTATTTTTAACGTTCTTAATCGGTTCACCGCTGCCATCCATTCCAACTTTCTTGGGAGGGCAAAATCACCGGGATGTCCTTGAAATGGAGAAATTACGTCAAGCCCCTTTTCTTCTATTTCCTGAAATAAAAGGTTGGCAATATCAATCAGCGATTTTTTCCCATCGACATATTTTTTTGCGGCATAGCGAATCATTTCAGCAATAGCCCTCGTTTGACTGTCATCCACCAGCTGCTCTACCAGTGATAAATCAATGACTGTTTTTCCATACATGATGTGATATAAGCCTTTCGCATCCACTTTTTCCTTATGTCCTTTCATCGGTAAGAGGCCTTCAGGAAGGGGAACCCGTGGATTTAAGTTTATCTTAAAGTCTGCCGACTCTATCTTTCGCTGATTTTGATACAGACGGGAAATTTCCTTTGCCTTTATTGTAACATCTATCGGCTTATACTCATCCATCATGATCACATGGTCAGCCACATCAAAATAATCTCCTGATCCTCCTAATACCAGGATGGTAGAGACCCCATATTTATCCCTTAGTCTTTTCACTTGATCCAAAAACGGTGTAATCGGTTCCTTTTCTTTGGATACCAGTTTTTGCATCCGAACGTCCCGAATCATAAAATTAGTAGCACTGGTGTCTTCATCCATTAATAGGAGCTTACTTCCACCTTCAACCGCTTCCACAATATTTGCTGCTTGAGATGTGCTACCACTGGCATCCTCCGACTCAAACGACTGGGTATTTTGTCCAAAGGGGAGATTATTGATAAAAAGAGTTAGATTTACCTTTGTAATTTTTCGCCCGTCTTCCGCTCGAATTTTGACGGCATCTCCCCTAGTCAATACCAATTCCCGTCCATCTCCTGGAATATGATGATATACCCCCCGTTCAAGAGCCTTTAATAACGTACTTTTCCCGTGATATCCTCCACCTACAATGAGGGTAATGCCTTCCGGGATACCCAGTCCTTTAACTGGAACATCTTGATGAGGCACAGGTATAGAAATTTCCATGGAGGCAGGAGAAACAAACGGAACACCATTTGCTAACGGTTTGTTGCTGATCCCACTTTCCCTAGGTAAAATGGAGCCATTGGCCACAAAAGCGATGAAACGATGCTCCTTTAAATATTGACGGATCGCTTGCTGTTGGTCGGAAAGGATAAGATGTGTTCTTAATAAGTTTCCCCTTTTGTTTATAATTCCCTTCTTGATTATTTTTGGAATATCTTGAAACAGCATAGAAATTGCTTCTTTAGCCAGTATGGATCGGCCAGAAGCAGGCAAGCCAATACTTAACCGAACCTCAATCACGTTTTCAGTCACTTTTACTGCAGTACGTTGTAAAATCTCCTGTCCAGGTTCATCAATATATATTAAACCACTCTTTCCGGAGCCTCTGCCTTTTTTTACCACTTCTTTTATCGCCCTTGCAACTTCTCTGGCTAGAAAATCTTCCACTGCCACCTTCCTCCATGGGGTGGAATAGGCATCCTTATCCAATAATTCTTTTGTATTTTTTAATTCAATTCTTATTCGGGAGGGACTGGCAAAGGGATCCCCTTGTATATAGTCCATATATAACGTATAGTCCCCGAATACATATTTCCCCTGTAACTCTTTATATTGCTTGTATCCCTTTCCATCCATCGTTAATAATTTATGTTTCAATGTCTGCAAATGGATCCCTCCTGTAAAAACTATACTCATGTATTTCATACCTTTTTCTAATTATAAGTTTTTCCTTAATTTCATGCTATAATGTTGGCAACTTCCAAAACAGAAAATTGAGGTGATATCCAATGATACATATTGACGAAGGGATTAAAAAACTGAATCCTTCCCTCTCCCTTGGGATCTTAATATACCGGGAGTCTTCCATTTCAGACTCACCAAATGAATTAAAGGAAGGGATTACAGCATTCATTGATGATCTAAAATTTAATTATCTAAATGGAAAATGGCAACAAATTGCGGGAATTGAAGAATGGAGACAAGCCTTCCGCCGCTTGGGAATTGACCCATCTAGATATCGTCCTTCCTCAGAAAGTTTAATCCGACGAATCATGCAAGACAAACCCATGTATTGGGTTAACTCTGCCGTTGATATCAATAATTTTTTCTCCATTCAGTATTCTCTTCCAATGGGAATTTATCATGAAAGTCAGATCAAAGGAAATATCACCCTCCGTTTAGGAAGGGAAGGAGAAAGTTATGAAGGGCTAAATGGCCGTCAAACCTCAGCTGAAGGTAAATTAGTCCTGTGTGATGAAATAGGTCCCTTTGGCAGTCCGGTGGTAGATTCGACGAGAACCATGATTACAGAGAATAGCAAAGATATCCTTCAGGTGATCTACAGCATCACGGACGATCCCTCAGAATTACAACAAAAATGTGAAAAAGTAAGTCAATGTTTTCTTAAAATAAATGGCGGCATCCTAAAGCAAATTAACATCACTACCTAGGAATCTATTTTGACACATTTATGATAAAACATTTACGCTTGACAAAAAACAGACCGAATTATTTACCACGGTCTGTTTTATTAATTCTATTCAATTGGCAATTGTTATCGGGAGTTACTCCCAATCCCCATTCTAGACGGTATGGCATTGCTTTCATTATTCAACTGACTTTTCGTAGCCTTTGAAGAATTATCCTCTCTTCTAGCTTGAAAACGAATAATCACAAATACAATAACAAAGTATCCTATATATGCAATCACTTGTTCAAGAGAGGGGTTATGACTGTAACCAAACATCGCTGCGAAGAAAATGCCTACCTTACCGCTAATCAGAGGAGTGATTCCTTGGTCACGTAACAGCTGTTGTTCGTCTATAGGATGTTCGGGCATAAATGCAGCAATGTTATACAACTCCGGCATAACACTTCCAATCATCCCCAAATCCTGCATCATTCCGATCGCATTAACCAATAACCCGGCTGCAATCATAATGATGATAAATCCGGTAACCTTAAAGAAAGTTTTGATCGGAAACTTAAGGGCACCTTTAAAGATAAACCAAAATAATACAACGGCTAACACCAACCCAGATAGAGCCCCCCAATTTTGAATGGCCTGGGATATATCCCCTTTACTGATGGCTGCAAAGAAAAATACCGTCTCTATACCTTCCCTAAGCACAATCAAATAGGCATGTATAATCATACCAATCACACTACCGGTAGTCACTAGTTCAGACAATTTCTGCTGTGATTTACTGTTCAGTTCCTTTGAATTATCTGCCATCCAAAGAACCATTTGGGTAAGCAAAATACTGGAAATCAGCATAATGGAAAGCTTCATATAGGTTTGACTACTCATCATGGCAAAACTAGTAAGTACCACTTGAAATAGAAAAGCAAAAATGAAACTGGAAAAAACCGCACCAGTTACTCCCACCCACACATACTTCACAAACTCCTGTTTTCCCATCTTCTTTAAATAGGTAATGATCACACCTACTATCAGGAGTGCCTCCAATGCTTCCCTAAATGAAATCAAAAATGCCTCGGCATTCATGAGAAGCCTCCTCCCCACCTTAGAAACATTTTTATCTGCAAATCATTTTAAAAAAGAGAATGAAAATCGTTATCATTTGTTGTAGTTAAATTTTACTTGATATTGATCCCCTTTGTCAATGCAGGAATTGTGAAATTATGTGAAAAAAATGAGAAATTGCTTTTAGTGTATTGGATTCATGGTATCCGGAGAAGATAATTGCCATTTTGCATGGATTGGTATCTTGGAATCTTTTAGTAAATTGTAGGCTGGGCACCGCTCTTTTATTTCTGCTGCCAACTGTTCAATTTCCGCCTGGGATGCTCTTGAAACGACCTCTATAACATTGGCGAGGAGGGTGCTAAGGAGAGCCGCATTAGCACGTTACCAGGGGTAGTAGCAGCGTCGCTGTCACCAAGTGCAAGCGCATGGAATAAATTGGGTGAAATCAAGCCCTCGATTACCTCGTTTTAGGGGCCTCACCAACATTTTAACGCGAAAATATACGTTTTTGGCTCCCGCCAACATTTTAACTTTGAACACTAAGCATTTGCGGACGCTTTTAATTCGCCCCGTTCCTGATTAGCGGATGTGCGACAGAACAATTCCTTCTTCAGGACTCATATCAGACTTCACAAGGGCCTTCGCACCATGTAAGTAAGTATTCTTGTGGTTTTACATGAAAATAATAGGGCAAACCGCGGTTTCCTGCGGTTTGCCACTTATTACCCTTTCAGATCCCTAAACCCCACAAATCGCTTGCTGCTCTCGTCCCACAATCTGTATCGAAGCGCCCGCAGACTCTGACGCAGTCCAATAGCAGGAACGTGCTGCAGGTCGGCATTGCTCTCGTGTGTTTGCTGTAAGAGATAGTTCGGCACCTGAGGATCCAGATGATGTATATGGTGGAAGCCGATATTCCCCGTCATCCATTGCAAGATTGTGGGCAGCTTATAAAAGGAGCTGCCGCGCATCGCCGCGCTGACATAGTCCCACTCAACTGCCCGCTCATAATAAGTGTTCTCGAATTGGTGCTGCACGTAGAAGAGCCATATGCCCGCAACGCCAGAAAGGTATAGGATCGAACCCTGCACGAGGAGAACCTCCTTCCAGCCCAGCGTCCAGGAGAGAAGTCCCATCAGGCCGATTAGCGCTGCGTTCGTCAGGTATGTGTTCATGCGCTCCTTACGACTGGCATTCTTCCGATTCAACCGGTACAGAACCAAGAAAAGAAATACCGGTCCAAGCCCGAACATGATAAACGGATTGCGGTATAAGCGGTATCCCAGACGTCTCCATGGAGAGAGCGCCATGTACTCCTCCGTAGTCAGCGTCCAGATGTCGCCTGTGCCTCTGCGGCATAAATTCCCACTGGTCGCATGATGAATGGAATGTTCGTTTTTCCATTGATCGTAAGGGAAAAAGGTGAGAATCCCCGTTATCGTCCCGATGATCGCATTCGCCTTTCTACCAACGAAGAACGACTGATGACAGCAGTCGTGAAAAATTATGAAAATCCTGATCATGAATCCAGCAGCCAGAATCGCAAGCGCCAGCGTGATCCAGATGGAGATAGACAGACTTACGTAAGTGAGACCCCATAACAGAACGAAAGGAACAATGCTATTGACCAACTGCCAGATGCTCTTCCACCTATCCGATTTACCGTGAAGAGACACGCCCTTCTTCCTTCGAGGGTATTCTTGAGATAATTTCAATGCATTCCTCTTTTCTAAATTTATTAGCACTTAGCACGAATGCCATTTCAGATTAGGCACACGCACTCGATACATTTATATTATACATGATCCCAACACTAAAAGACACTTAATTTTCAAAACGTTTCATTTCATATGTAATCCCTTGACACAAAAGGGTTTTTAGATTACAACTTGTCATATCTTTTCATACTTTTTCTTAAAAAAATGGGCAAAAAATTGTTTCATATTAAGAGATTTAACATAGTTTTTAAGCTGATCGCTTGTGTATTGCGAACCCAAATCTGTATGGAATATCAATCCTTTACCCGGTTTCTGCGTTTCATAAGCATTTTTTAATGCGTTTATAACCAGTTCTGTGGTCATTGATTTTCCAAAGGAATAACCGACGATTTTCTCAGTGTGCAAATCCAATACGGAGGCTAGATAGCACCATCCGTCCCTAAGGGTATAGATATAGGTGATATCCTCAACCCATTTTTGATTAATTGTCGTTGTAGAGAAGTCCTGTTTCAAAATATTAGTACCCTCAATGACTTTACCTTTGTTTGATTGTGGTCGGAACTTCCTCTTGGTGATGGAACGGATATCTGCCTTTTTCATCAGACGCTGAACTCGTTTGATACTGACTTTATAGCCTTCTTTCAATAGCATTTGATGGATTTTAGGAGCCCCATAACGGGCGTGGCTGTCTTTATGGATTGCTTTAATTCTTTGTTTACACGGTCTCGATTAGATTCAGTTTTATGGCCAGATTGATAATAGGTACTCCTTGGGATATCTAACACATCACACATGGTTTGAATAGGGTAGGTAGCCTTTTGTTGATCAATAAAATCGATAAGCTCGGTATCGTCTACTTTCTTGCGAATATGGCCATAGCCTTTTTTAAAATTTCAAGCTCCTGCTTAAGCTTAAGATTCTCTTTTTGGAGTTCAGAGACTTCCTTTGGGGTGATGGATTTTCCTTCTACCCCTTCAACTGGAGTATATGCTTTAATCCATTTATAAATCGTTACTTCAGATACGCCATATTCGCTGCTTATATCTTTTACTGAGCTCCCGGAGTGATATAGATCAACCACTGTTCTTTTGAAGTCTTCATTAAATTTTTTGCCTGTATTTTTGTTATCCATTAGACACATCCTCCTAGTGATTATTGTAGTCACTTAACTAAGATGTGTCCATGAAACTATACTAACATCATTATATTCATATTCCATAATTTTTTTCTTCATCCTTTCTCTATCTGGTTACTTAACTCTTTACCTTCATCAAATTAACACAACTACTACAAATGATCTTATCTTTATAGCGAATCGTCTCTATCATCGGGCTTTTCAAATGTTTTAGGTTGTTGTTCAATCCCTTGTTCGGTGAGGATCGATACAAACCATCGACCACCATTTTGGGATACGGTGATGGACTTAACTTTTCCTTTGATTTGTCTTGATTTACGGTATCGCACTTCGCCGATTTTCGGAATGAAGATGACCTTTTCTTCGATGCGAAACTTTTGAGGGCAAGTAAACGAATCGTGCTTATTCTTCTTTTTGAAGGTTGGAAACTCCGCTAATCCTTTAAAGAAGTTTTTGAAAGCACGGTCTAAATTACGCAACGTGGTTTGCAAACTCTGGGAAAACGATTCGCTTAAAAATGGAAATTGCTTCTTCAAATTCGGCAAGTCCGTAGCCATCTCATGATAGAACACAAATGTCTTATTCTGTTTATACTGCTCCATGTTCTTTTTCAAATAGTAGTTATACACAAAACGTTGACAACCACAAGCTTGTTTTAATTGTTGAATTTGTGCTGCTGTTGGTTCTAACTTGAAACGGTATGCTTTGTTGATTTTCATTCGTGTTCCACCTTCTTCTACGGTCCCAAGACACTTGCCAATTCATCCTGACGGCAAGCCGACAGGTTTTCTTGGCTAAAAATTTATAACATAATTAATAAAGAGAATACCCCAATTCCAACACAAACATTTAATGTTTTTATATACTCTTCCATGTTTAAACCTCACTTTTTTCCATTTCAAGGATAAACTTCTACATAAATTACACTTAAAAAAATTACAAAACAAAAAAACGACTGTTCGTTAAAAACGAAAAGCCGTGCTAACTTAAATATATGTAAAATAAATGGAGCGGGTGATGGGAATCGAACCCACGCATTCGGCTTGGAAGGCCGATGTTCTACCATTGAACTACACCCGCTTAAAATGGTCGGGAAGACAGGATTTGAACCTGCGACCCCCTGGTCCCAAACCAGGTGCTCTACCAAGCTGAGCCACTTCCCGATTACTATATTTTATGATTACCTTGCGGCGACAGATATAAATATAACATGTATTTAAGTAATTTGCAATGTTTTTTTTGGAAAAATAATTTATGAATCTTCTTGATCATCCTTTGACTTCACAATTTTGCTGGCAACTGTTTTTGTTCTATTTCTGCCGTACCTCCAAATAATGATCGCACCAACAATTCCCACAACTAATGCCAAAAAATACAGAAGTTCGTCCATTTTTAACACCCTTCCTTAAAGTTTGAAAAATTTTTAACCCTGGAATTACTTATACATTAAATAATGTGGCTTCATTTACTCTGTTTATTCGTGAACTACTCATCACTTAGCGTGTCCACGTTTGAAGTGGGAGCTTCCTAATCAAAGATTAGAGATCTGTTTCAAGCGAAGTTTGGTATTTAAGTTTCCACCTAATGGTTTAGGCAACCCTTATTCGCTTTGGATGGTTCACGCATCCATTATCCCTCACTGCTTGTATCAGATAGGGAATACCTGTATAGGCTTGCCTTAGAATATTAAGACTACCGTTAATATCTGCATTTATCAGTTGATTTTGATTGGTGCAAAATAGCCCCCTCTTTATTCGTCTGTTTTTGTTGTAATATTCATCTGTACAAAGCGTTGAATTGGGATTTGGACAAAGGTTTTTATTGGATTATGCTGTTTGAT
>NZ_JAKIHL010000031.1 GCF_021608135.1 Microaerobacter geothermalis | reverse complement strand
CCTTGAATCAGTTGTTCAATGACTTTGTAACGCTTCAACTCTTTTTTGCTCAAAGTTATTCTCTCCTGTCCCATAGTGACATTTTCACTGATGCGTTACAATATGACAATATCACAGACGTTCAACATAATTTCTTCTATCCCTTGCTTTTTACATATGGATATTTTATAATATCATTTGTCGCTATTTATGTATGCGCTCGTAGCTCAGTTGGATAGAGCGGTGGCCTCCGGAGCCACGTCTTGCGGGGGTTCGAGTCCCTCCGAGCGCACCATACATATTCATCCATCATACAAGGGAATGCCTGTCAAGTTTATCAGGAAACTAAACGATTGTTTGGTTTCTTTTTTTATCTATTTTCCATAACCATAGACCGATACTTCTAAATATTACTAAGCGATTGAAAAAAAAGAAAATTAAAGATAACATAAAGGAAATTTACTTCAGATGGAGCGTGGTCTCATGACCCGAAATAGCTTTCCAATCATCTTCATCATAGTTCTGTTATTGCTTTTTTCTTTTCCGGCAATGGTCAATTCAGCCGGCCACATCAGTGAAAAAAAAGTGATTCGTGTCGCCATCGATCGGGATTTGCCACCCTTTTCATACATTAATGGGGGCGGTCAACTGGAAGGCTATCTGGTTGACCTGGCAAATGCCATTGAAAATGAAACTTCACTCAAAATCTATTTTATACCCTTGCCTTGGTATCAGGCTATTGATTCCCTGCGGTTTAACCAAGCAGATGCCGTCATGGGGATGAAATATACCGCAAAAAGAGATGAGGAATTTGATTTTTCAGAGCCTTTTTTTACCATGTCCGAAGTTTTAATTGTTCCAAAGAAAAATGAAAGCGTTCAAAATTTAGCTGATCTTAGATATAGGGTTGTAGCCGTTTCTGAAAATCAAGTGGCAAAAGATATTTTAAAAGATGTGCGAAGAGTGGAAATGAACATCGCGATGAACCACAGCAACGCCCTTCAACTCCTTGAGTTAAACAGAGCAGAAGCTTTTCTGGGAAACAAGTGGACCACCCAATTTCTTTTAAATCAGTCGGGTACATCCAATCGTTACCGAGTGGTGGATGATTTGATTCAGCCGGCAGACTATTCCCTTGCCGTTCAAAACGGAAATGAACAGTTGCTACAAGAATTTAACAGAGGGTTGACCAATCTAAAGGCCAAAGGGATATATGATGAGATTTATGGAAAGTGGTTTGGAAAAAATATGGCCGCAGTCATTTCCCGCTTAAAATTTGTCATTTATCTCCTAGCGGGAACAGTTTTCACTTCAGGATTGATTCTATTCATCGGAATTATGAAACATCTAAGACTGATTGCTAACAGCAATGCCTTTAAAGAACAAATACTGAACAGCGTCCATGGCGGAATTATGACCATTGATCGAAACGGGTGGATCACATCGATGAACCAACGAGCATTATCCATTTTAAACATTTCTGAGACTCCCCTTAATATCACTCAACTTCTCCATCGTTCCAACCCATTTCAAAAAATATGGGAGTCTATAAAGGAAAAATCTGAGGGTAAATGTACCCCTGAGACCTTATACGCTGATGTGATGAAAAATGGAGAGGTAGAAATTTCCCCGGATGATGAATCACGCATCATCTATTATGATGTAGGCCCCCTTTACAGCGCCAGCGGAGAACCAACTGGAACCCTTTTCACCTTCCTTGATCGGACAGAAGAAAAGCGAATGCAGCTTCAATTGGCCACCCAGGAAAAAATGCGGGCCCTTGGACAATTAGTAGCCGGAATTGCCCATGAACTTCGAAATCCGCTGACCGCCATCAAAACCTTTACCGAACTGCTTCCGGTAAAATATCATAACTCATCTTTTCAGGAGGCCTTTATCACCCACGTCCCAAAGGAAATTAACCGCTTAAATGAAATTGTGGAGAGTTTATTGGATTATTCACGTCCCAAATATCCTAAAAAGGAGATTTTCGATTTAAAGGAATTGATCCATTCGATTATCCCATTAATGGAAGCCACTTTTAAAAAGAAGGAAATTACATATACACAATGGATTCAACCGGATTGTTATTTATATGCAGATCCTCATCAATTAAAGCAGGTTTTCCTTAATCTTTTATTAAATGCAATTGATGCTATGGAAAGGTCCACAATCAAACATTTAACCATGGAAGCCTCCATAAAAAATGAAAGGATTGAAATTGTGATTACAGACAGTGGCTGCGGAATCTCCAAAGATATCGCCAAAAAAATCTTTGAACCTTTCTTTACACGAAAAAAACATGGGGTGGGGTTGGGACTTACCGTCAGCTATCAACTGGTTAAGGAAAATGAGGGCAGCGTGGAAGTGGTCAGCATCCCAAATAAAAAAACCAGTTTTATTCTCCGTTTTCCACTGGCCAAAAAACAGGATATCCATCCATCCATTGAAACGTATGGAGTTAAAAAACATGACAATGATCGAAGGGTGGTAACATCGTGAAGCATCACATTCTGATTATCGATGATGAGCAAGCCATTTGCAGTTCCTTACACTTTGCCCTGGAAGATGAATATGAAGTGATGACCACCACTTCTCCTTCCATCGGCCTTCAATATCTTTCAGAAAAATTGATAGATGTCGTTTTATTGGACTGGCGATTGGGAGAAATCGATGGACTAACCATTTTGGAAAAAATTAAAAGAATCTCTCCTCAGACGGCCGTCATTATGATGACAGCTTTTGGGACCATTGAATCCTCTGTTCAAGCCATAAAAATGGGAGCTTATTATTACATTACCAAGCCCTTGGATATGAAAGAACTGTCTCTTCTCATACAGAAGGGCATTGAATTTCAAAAATTAAACCGGCAAGTCCAGTGGTTTCAAGAAACCCTTGATAAAGTGACCGGCTATGCCGGAATCATCGGAAAAAGCAAAGCAATAAAACAGGTTTTTCATCTGATCGATAAGGTGAAAGATATTGATACGAATGTACTCATTACCGGCGAAAGTGGAACTGGAAAAGAATTGGTGGCCAGGGCTATCCACAGCCAAGGAAAAAGGGGAAACGAGCCGTTCGAAGTAGTCAATTGTGCAGCAATTCCGGAAACGTTATTGGAAAGCGAATTCTTTGGATATGAAAAAGGGGCATTTACCGGAGCAGTCCAATCCAAAAAAGGAAAGATTCTTGCGGCAAACAGAGGCACTTTGTTTTTAGATGAAGTGGGCGAAATGCCCCTCCACCTCCAAGCAAAACTTCTTCGGGTGATTCAAGAAAGGGAAGTAACTCCCCTGGGATCCAATGAAAAAAAGCAGGTTGACATTCGAATCATCGCTGCCACCAACCGTAACCTCATGGAAATGGTCAGCAATGGATTGTTCCGTGAAGATCTGTATTTTCGCTTAAATGTGATTCCCATTCCCCTGCCGCCCTTGCGTGACAGAAAAGAAGATATCCCCCTTCTCCTCGATCATTTCTTGCATCAATACTGCGAGGAAATCGGGACTGAAAAGAAACAGTTTTCCAGTGAAGCAAAGAAGGTACTTTTTCAATATCATTATCCGGGAAATATTCGGCAACTGTCCAATATGATTCAGTATGCAGTAGCTTTGTCACCAGAGCGGATGATTTCTATAGAAGACCTTCCCCCCTATTTAATGGATAACGAAAGAATAACTCAAGAAATCAAATCTGACCCGAAAAATGATCATAAATCAATTATCATCCCTATTGGAACGACAATTAAAGAGGCAGAGAAACAGATTATCCAGCGAACACTGTCCTGGTGCAATGGCCATCGACAAAAAACAGCCAAGATATTAGGGATAAGCGAAAGAAGTTTAAGGGATAAGTTAAAACATTACCGCACTTAGGGACATTAATCCCTACTTTGCCCTCTAGCTAACCGTCATTAATTTTTCCCCACTCCCAAAAAAAGTGCGAAGTGGCCAAAGAGTAAAACTTTCGTCCCATTACGGTTCGGCAAAAAATGCCGATGCGGCACATATTGCCGGTTATTCCCGGCGATTTTTGCCGCATCTTTTTGATATCCATGATAACGCTTTCACTATTTTCCTACGAATATCAGACTATTTTGCCCATTTTTCTCTTGGCATAATATTTGCAAAGTTTCTATTGATGTAATTTTCCAAAATATTAAACGAATCAAAAGGGGGCACTTACATGAAAAAATGGTTTGTACTTTTGGGAAGTCTCGTATTAATCCTGGGACTGCTGGCGGGATGTGGAGGAAAAACGGAGAGCACCAATTCATCATCTGGCTCAGGTGCACAAAGCAGTTCAAATACCGCCGCTCCAGAATCCACTTCATCTTCCAGCAGTTCCGCTGCCGATGAAAGCGTATGGAAAGGAAAAGTCCTTACCGTATTGACTGGCGGTACTTCCGGAGTTTATTTCCCACTTGGAACAACTTTGGCAAAAGTATATTCGGAACAGTTGGGAGCGAATGCAACGGCTCAAACGACCGGAGCCTCTGCAGAAAACGCTGCAAAAATTTCCCAGAAAAAAGCGGAAGTCGGCTTTGCTCTGGCCGATACCGTAGCTGATGCCTATCAAGGAATCGGTAAATTTGAAAAAAGTGGAGCTTTAAGCAATCTTCGCGGCATTACAGCCTTATATTCCAACTACATGCAGTTAGTCACAACAAAGGATAGTGGCATTACTAAACTGGAAGATTTGAAGGGCAAAAGGGTAGTTGTAGGAGCAGCAGGAAGCGGAACGGAAATTATGGCCAATCGCATCCTAAAAGCAGCAGGCATCTCCTATGATGATATTAATGAAGACTTTTTATCTTTCAGTGAAGGGATAGATGGAATTAAAAACGGAACAGTGGATGCAGCCTTTATCTCTTCTGGACTTCCCAATTCAGGAATTATGGAATTAGCAACGACAAAAGATGTGAATCTGGTTCCAATTCCCCAGGAAATTGTGGACATCTTAAAGAAAGACTACCCTGCATTTACTCTCGATGTGATTCCCGCAGGTACCTATAAGGGATTGGATCAAGATATTCCATCGGCTGTTATTAAGAATATCTTGATTACCTATGAAGAATTGGATGAACAGGCTGTCTATGAATTAACAAAAACCTTCTTTGAAAATTTGCAAGCCCTGATGGATACCCATAACGCCGCAAAAGCAATCAAGTTGGAAAAGGGTCCCGATGGACTGCCGCTTCCCCTTCATCCGGGAGCAGAGAAATATTTCAAAGAAAAAGGCGTGCTGAAATAATTGTTTAAGAGGATTCTCTTTCTCTTCTGTATCTTGATGATCATTCTCATATCTACTATGCCCGTTCTGTCCGCTCTCACCATTCGTGAGCAGCGGACAGGCCGGCTTATTGCAACAGAATTCCTAGAGGATGATACGTTTTCCTTACAGTGGATGCACTCTGTTGAACTTGAGCAGTGGAAGGAAACCTTTCGATTAACGACAAATGGAGAGATACAATTGATTGAATCACGTTTCAAAGCCTTCGGTGCTGGAACTCCGGATACAGGAGGCAGAGAATTTTTCTTGGATGGAGATTGGTTTGTAGCAAGAGGGTTTGATGTCGTTGTCCCTTCCCTGGACATCGGAGTGTCCAAGTACTCCAAGCATCGTTTAATCATCAACAACCATGTATATCCACTCTATCAATGGGTGGATGACGGTGAATATGTTTCCATACAAAAAGAATGGGTTTCTCCCCTTCAATATTGGAAATACCGCATACTGAGAAAGGAGGCATCCTATGTCCCTGAAACCCCACAAAAATCACCATAAAGCAACAGAGAACACTCAACAACCAGAACAAAAGGACCATTTGAAGCTCCTTGAAAAACTGGATAATGAATTTCGATATCGGCAATTTCATAGCGGACCCTGGAAATTTATCATTTCCTTACTTGCCATTTCCTTAGCTGCTTATCAGCTATATACGGCATACATGGGCCCATTAGACGCCTTGAAACATCGATCCCTTCATATCGGGGTCATTATGGCCCTTGTTTTTCTCCTGTATCCGGCTTATAAAAGGGCTTCCCGTACGAAAATGTCTGTCATTGACGTGATTTTTGCTCTGTTGTCCTTATCGATTACCGGTTATATATTTGTTGATTATCAAGGAATCATCGATCGAATGTTCATTTTTGCGCCAAATTTCTGGGATCTGTTCTTCGGAGGGTTACTGATACTTCTCGTGCTAGAAGGCAGCCGGAGAATTATAGGTTGGGCCTTGACCATTATATCCATTCTGTTCCTCTTATACGCCTATTTCGGTAATTACATGCCGGGCCTACTAAAACACAGCGGAAAGCCTCTGGAAGAGTTAATTGCATACATGTACCTGACAACAGAAGGAATATATGGTACTGCCTTGGCCGTTTCGGCGTCATATATTATCCTGTTTATTCTGTTTGGAGCTTTTCTCAACCGATCTGGTATGGGGCAGTTTTTTAATGATGTGGCTATGGGAATGGCCGGCGGATCAACCGGAGGCCCTGCTAAGGTTGCCGTGATTTCCAGCGGTTTTCTAGGATCCATAAACGGCAGTGCATTAGCAAATGTGGTGACTACCGGTGCATTTACAATCCCGATGATGAAACGGGTAGGTTACCGGCCGGAATTTGCCGGAGCAGTGGAAGCTGCTGCCTCGGTCGGAGGCCAAATCATCCCTCCTGTCATGGGTGCAGCAGCTTTTATCATGGCTGAAACCTTGGGCAAGCCCTATTCGGAAATAGCCATCGCTGCCATTCTTCCGGCCGTTCTCTATTACCTTGGAGTCATTATGATCGTTCACCTGCGGGCTAAACGGAGAGGATTGCTTGGACTTCCCAAGGAAGAACTGCCAAACCTGAAAAGGGTCATATTAACCAGCGGCCATCTGCTAATTCCCATTGTCGTCTTGATTTATCTCCTGTTTACCGGAAGAACACCGATCTTTGCCGCCTTTTTTGCCATCGTCTTATCTGTTGTTGTTGCTGCTTTTTCCAAAAAAACTCGGATGGGAATAAGGGATATTTTAAAGGCGATGGAGGACGGAGTCCGGGCTGCCCTCAGCGTAGCCATGTCCACAGCCATCGTCGGTATTATTGTGGGAGTCACAACCCTTACTGGTTTGGGGGCCAAATTAACCCAGTCCATTCTCGTTCTTGGTCAAGGAAGTTTATTTCTAACACTTATTTACACCATGATTGCTAGTATGATCATGGGTATGGGACTTCCTTCCATTCCCACTTATATTATTACATCAACGCTGGCGGCACCAGCCTTATTGCAGATGGGAGTTCCACCCTTTGTATCTCATATGTTTGTGTTTTACTTCGGGATCTTTGCCAATATTACACCTCCCGTTGCTTTGGCTGCCTTCGCTGGAGCGGGAATTTCCGGAGGGGATCCCAACAAAACAGGAATCCAGGCCCTGCGTCTAGCCCTGGCAGGGTTTATTGTTCCTTATGTCTTTGTCTATTCCAATGAACTACTCCTTCAGGATCTGTCCCACTGGACAGAAACCCTTTGGGTCATGGTGACTTCCATCATTGGGGTGATTGCGCTTAGTGCCGCTGTTGAAGGATATTATAAGAGCCAAATTCCTATTCTACTCAGGCTTATTGCTACAGCTGGAGCGTTAACCCTTATTGTCCCAGGAATGATTACGGATATAATTGGATTTGCTCTTCTAGGCATAGTAGCCATTCAACAATATTGGAAAAATCCAAAGCAAAATATACAAATTAAAGAAGGAATATAATGGATGAATAAACGACTCCCCATAGAATTAAAGGGAGTCGTTTATTCTTACTCACGATATAAATTAGCTTCCAACTGTTTCTTGACACGAGCAATTTCCCGTTCATTTCGGGCAGTTTTTTCCCAAGTATGTTCAACATCTCTTTCAATAAATGATAGGCGATTTAAGATTTCTTCATGCCTTTCAGCGGCTTCTTTTCTCATGGATTCTTGTTCTTGTTTCAGCCATAGAATACTTTCTTTCATCGACATCTGCTCTGTCTTCACATCCTGCAGTTCTGCTCTCATTTGCCTTTGTTCTGTCTTCACATCCTGCAATTCTGCTCTTATTTGCCTTTGTTCTGTCTTCACATCCTGCAGTTCTGCTCTCATTTGCCTCTGTTCTTCCCACATGGCTTCCTGATCGGAACGAATATTTCCTACAATATGAATGAGGTTTGCAAGCATTTCTTCCATTCTCTTCAGCCGATCATCAATCATTTGAAATCCTCCTAAACATTTGAATTCTCGCCGTACAAGTTCTATCATTTCAATTATATCCCACAAGGTAAACCTTGTGAATGAAAGAAATAAAAGTTAAGAGATTTTTTATTTGACCTTTTTTGACCTTTATTGTAAAATAAGATCGACATAGAAAAGGAGGGGAAAACCATGAATTTAGTACCTACAGTTATTGAACAAACCAATCGCGGCGAACGCGCTTATGATATTTACTCCCGTCTTTTAAAAGACCGAATTATTTTCCTTGGAACACCAATTGATGATTGGTTGGCAAACAGTGTTGTTGCCCAACTGTTGTTCCTCGCAGCGGAAGACTCTGAAAAAGATATTCATCTATATATCAATAGTCCTGGTGGTTCAATTACTGCCGGAATGGCTATTTATGACACCATGCAATTTATTAAACCTGATGTATCTACCATCTGTATTGGAATTGCCGCCTCTATGGGAGCATTTCTGTTAGCTGCAGGGGCCCGGGGTAAGAGGTTTGCCCTTCCCAATAGTGAAGTAATGATTCATCAACCTCTCGGAGGAGCTCAGGGTCAGGCTAGCGATATTGAGATTCAGGCCAAGCGTATCCTTAAAATGAGAGAAAGATTGAATCAAGTGTTGGCTGAACGTACAGGACAACCCTTGGAAAAAATTCAGAAAGACACGGAACGCGATTATTTTATGTCTGCAGAAGAAGCAAAAGCCTACGGTCTCGTTGATAGCATCATTACAAGTGCGCCAAAAGACAAATAAAATAAGTAAAAAACGAATAATATGAGTTCAAACCCTGCTGAATCCGACTTAGCAGGGTTTGGATTTGATCATTCGATTTAATTTGAATGGATCAATACCTAAACGTAACGTCAACGGTGGTTTCAATAGTAATTTCCCCGGGTGTAATTACTGTATCCGCAGCATAGCCTGCTTTTGCGGCTACTTCCATGGAATAGTTTGAATAGTAATCGGGATAATATGGGACTCCCAGTTGGGTGACCTTTGCTACATCAGTAATCTGCTTACCAATCGCAGCTGCAATCACGTCCGCCTTTTCCCTTGCATTCTTAAGGGCAAGTTTCAACACTTCTTTTTCATATTCATCGGTCTTATCTGTGGTATATCTGATATTTTCCACCCGGTTTGCTCCCGCTTTACTAGCGGCATCCAACACCTTTCCAATATCCTTTGTATTTCTTAAGGTTACTTGAATCATGTGATTCACTTGATAACCTCTTAATTCCTGTTGATTTTCCTTCCAATTATATTGGGGATAAGTCGTAAAAGAAACGGTTTTAATATCTTTATCCTTAATACCCAAAGAAAGAATTGCCCTTCTCACATCTTCAAATATCTTTGAATTTTGCTGGATTGCCACTGAAGCATCTCGATCCTCAGTCATTACTCCTAAATTAACCATGGCTATATCAGGAACAACGGTGAGTTTGCCCTTCCCTTGAACCTGGATCACATTGGTTTGTATTTCCTCTGCATAGGTAGGCTGGTCACTTCCCAACCCTCCCAATGGAGAGTAAATGGATAATCCTGCAACCAAACCTATTGCGACAACCACAAATCCCAACTTCTTAACAATACCTTTCATCATACCATCCTCCCAACATTTTTACGATTCTCGATTCAATCCATTAGACGATGGAAAGGAAAGAAAAGTTGCAGCTATATATTCTAACCGTGAAAAAAACCGCTGATCAGCGGTTTTTCATTTTCGACATATTTAAACAAAACATACCTATACCTGACCCATCGAGTTATAAATTGATATGTTAACCCACTTGCTCCTGGTTGACAAATTGAGACAAATGATTCACGGCCTGTTCCTCATCGTTTCCACTGGCATAAATGGTGATTTCCGTTCCCGTGCGAATGGCCAAACTCATGATTCCCATGATGCTTTTTGCATTTACTCTTTTATCTTCTTTTTCCACAAAAATTTCAGATCGATAGCGGTTTGCTTCTTGAACAAATAAAGCAGCCGGTCTTGCCTGTAATCCAGTTTTTAATCTAACCGTTACTTTTTGTTGATATGCCATTTAAAACCCCCCATGTCCGTCGTTTTTTTTATTATACCATGGAATATTATGGAGTGTATCCCTTTGCTTGTTTTATTTTTAAAGCGATTTCATTAATTTTTCTAAGCCGGTGATTAACCCCCGATTTGCTTACCTTTCCAGATGGGATTAATTCGCCTAATTCCGTTAGGCTCATATCGGGATGCTGAAGACGAAGGAGAGCAACCTCCCTTAACCGTTCCGGCAGTTGATCTAAACCAATTTCTTTTTCAATCAAATGGATATTTTCAATCTGCTTCATAGCAGCTCCAACGGTTTTATTTAAGTTGGCCGTATCACAATTCACCAATCGGTTGACGGAATTCCTCATATCTTTGACGATTCGGACATCTTCAAAATATAAAAGGGCCTGATGGGCGCCGATAATATTCAGGAATTCAGTAATCTTTTCCCCTTCTTTAATATACATGACATGTCCTTTTTTCCGTTCAATACATTTTGCATTTAAATGAAATTGATTGGAAAGATCAGTCAAATCCTGACAGTGCTTCTGATGGGTTGAAAAAATCTCCATATGATAGGAGGAACGCTCTGGATGGTTGACAGAACCTCCTGCCAAAAAAGCTCCCCTTAGATACGCCCGCTTGCAACAAGGAGATTTGATTAGTTCCTTTGGGATTCCGTTGTTTAAAGAGAGATCATTTCCCAATACCTCCATATCTTTTAGGATTTCGATCACTTGATTTGATATACGAACGAGATAGATATTGTTTTTCTTTAGTCTCATTTTTTTTCTGACCAAAAGCTCAGAATGTATCTGATATATCGACTTGAGTAAAGAATAAATTCTGCGGGCAATGGCTGCATTTTCGGTTGTAATCTCCAAAACGAAGGGCTTTCTGCCAAGTTGCAACACACCATTCATCCGGATAATTGCTGCCAGTTCAGCCCGTTGACAGCAAGGCTTTGTTTCTAAAGTGGTTAACTCTTTTTTAGTTTTTGCAGCAAATGACAAAAAAAACACCTCATTTCCGATGACGGAGGAGAATCTCCCAAATGGTTTTACTTAATTTTCCCGCATCGTGGCGTAAATGGGTATGATATTTTAAAAATTGATCTGCAATCACCCGATATCCAAAGTTCCATAATCTCTCTTCATCAAACGCTACTGGTTTTGCTCCTTCCAATACATACCTGGAAAGAACAGAGGAATCCACCTGCTGATTATTCACGATCACATATTGAAAAAGGGAAGATCCCACATGATCATGGATGGCCTGAATATGATCAGCGGCTGAATAATTTTCCGTTTCTCCCCGTTGGGTCATCACATTACATATAAAGATCTTCAAAGCCGAGGAAGATCGGATCATCTCAACAATTCCAGGAACAAGTAAATTAGGTAAAATACTGGTGTACAAGCTTCCCGGCCCAACGATGATGGCATCCGCTTGTTTAAGAGCCTCCAAAGCTTCCTGTAAAGGCTTTACATCCTTTGGATGCAAAAAAACACGAGTTATTTTTTTCCCTGATTTAGGGATAAGAGACTCCCCTGAAACAATGGTTCCATCTTCCAATTCCGCTTTTAAAACGATAGCTTGATTGGCTGCCGGAAGCACTTCTCCCCTAACGGCCAAGACTTTGCTTAATTCCTTTACCGCCAATACAAAATCTCCGGTAATCTCCTTCATGGCGGCGATGAGCAGATTACCCAAACTATGTCCTGCCAAACCTGAACCATTGACAAACCGGTGCTGAAGAACTTTTTCCAATAAAGGTTCCGTATCTGCAAGGGCCAGCAAAACATTTCGCACATCACCCGGCGGCGGCATTTTCATCTCTTCCCGAAGAACACCGGAACTTCCCCCATCATCGGCAACGGTGACAATAGCAGTCAAAAAAAAGGGTAGTTCTTTTAATCCCCTTAATAACACGGATAGTCCAGTTCCTCCACCGATGACGACCACCCGAAATGTTTGCCCCTCCCCTTCCCATTTCCGTTCCATAGGACACCTCTTTCTTATCGATCCCGCTCAATATCCCGATGACCAACCCAAGTGGCATATCTGGAAAGGAGGTCACGATGAATATATTCCGCTATGGCTACGGAGCGGTGCTTCCCTCCTGTACAGCCAATTCCAATAACCACCTGACTCTTCCCTTCCCTTTCATAGTAAGGAAGCAAAAAGTTAATAAGCCCCATCAATTTATCCAAAAACTCTTGTGTCTCCTGCCATTTCATCACATATTCGTAAACTTCCTGCTCTTTTCCTGTTTTTACTCTCAATCCATCAATATAGTGGGGGTTAGGCAAAAATCGAACATCAAACACCAAATCCACATCCAAGGGTATCCCATATTTAAATCCAAAGGACATCACATGAACAGAAAAATGCCGGGAAGCAAGAGTTGAAAAACGCTGAGCAATTTTTTCCTTTAATTTTGTTGGCTTCATATCACTGGTATCAATAATTTGGGTTGCTCTTCCCTTAATTTCCTCCAGCATTTTCCGCTCGGAAGTAATCCCTTCCAAAATTTGTCCTTCTGGAGATAAAGGATGCCGCCTTCTTGTTTCCTTATATCTTTGTACCAGAATTTGATCCGCTGCATCCAGGAAAAGAATTTGGTAATAAACCGTCTCCATCCTGTCCAATTGAACTAAGGCTTCTGACAGGGATTCAAAAAATTCCCTTCCCCTTAAATCAATGACCAAAGCCACTTTTTCTATTTTTCCGCCAGACTGCTCAATCAGTTCCGCAAATTTGGGTATCAAAACAGGAGGCAAATTATCTACACAAAAGAACCCTAAGTCTTCAAGGGCCTGGACAGCAACGGTTTTTCCAGCCCCCGACATTCCTGTGATAATAATGAGATTGATTTCCCTTTCTAACTTCTGGTTCATCCGATTCCCTCCCAGACCCATGTGAGATTACATATAGCATAACATCAATTAACGATAGCAACAAGAAACAAGCAACCATCTAAGACACTTTCCTAAGAGAACACGAATATAAAGGCACTTCAGTATTTACTAAGGACTCCTTTGAGTTCGGGCAAAGCTTCGGGCCTGATGAACGGCAATTAGCTCTCAAGCTGACCCCATCTTCGAAATTCCCATATGTTTTTGAGGACTCCCTTCTTTAGATTTGAAGCCTACTTTAATGACCTCTATGTCGAACTCAACATGCAGGCGTGTACATTCTTAAGTCCTATTCATAGATCTGTCCTTGCTCTCTGGTAAAAAGAAGGGGCGTGTGTTTCCACACGCCCAAATATCTAAAAAAGGGGGTCAATTTCTTATGACTAGTGTACCCCTTTTTTGTTTCATTTATATTACAAAACGGTTAAAACATTGTTACGATTTTACTTTTTCCTTCAAACTTTCTACATAATGTTGAGCCGACTGGGCAGCAATACTGCCATCTCCTGTAGCCGTTACAATTTGACGGAGAAGTTTCTCCCTGACATCTCCTGCGGCAAAAATACCTTCTACCTTTGTTTTCATTTGATCATCAGTCAAGATATAACCCGCTTCATTCGTGATCCCAAGATCTTTTACCGCCTCAGAAAGAGGATCCATCCCCACATAGATAAATACTCCATCACAGGAAAATTCCCTCTGTTCTCCTGTTTTTACATCTTCGATAACTACAGCTTCTACTTTATTCTCTCCTTTAATCTCTTTGACCACATGATTCCATATGAAATCGATTTTTTCATTTTCCATGGCCCGTTTTTGCAGTATTTTTTGGGCTCTTAATTCATCTCTCCGATGTATAATAGTTACCTTTGTGGCAAATCTGGTCAGATAAACGGCTTCTTCTACTGCCGAATCTCCCCCGCCTACAACTACCAATTCTTTTCCTTTAAAGAAAGCCCCGTCGCAAACAGCGCAATAGGAGACTCCCCTGCCTGATAATTCCTTCTCACCCGGGACCCCCAACTTTCGGTGTTCCGCCCCAGTGGCAACAATCACAGACTTCCCTTTATATTCCTTGTTGCTAGTAATGACCGTCTTATACTCCTCACCATCTACAACTTTTTTTATGTCTCCATAGGCATATTCCGCGCCAAATTTTTTGGCATGTTCAAACATCTTATTCGACAAATCCGGTCCAAGAATATGGTCAAACCCCGGATAGTTTTCTACCTCTTCGGTATTTGCCATTTGTCCTCCAGGAATGCCCCGTTCAATCATTAACGTGCTTAAATTGGCCCTTGACGTATAAACGGCAGCCGTCATCCCGGCAGGACCTGCCCCGGCAATGATTACATCATAAATTTTTCCAGCATCAGACATTCGATTTCCTCCTTCACTTCACATCCATCATCACTTGGCGAATCAAGGCCGCATTTTTTGAAATGGTAGTGGGATTTACATTATATTTTTTACCCACTTCCGTTTGAGTTATCAATTGGGATTCCCGATTGGCAACCAAATACTCAATAGCTGCAGCCCATCCTTCCACTTTTCTAATTTTTGGAACATCAGGATACAGGCGGCTGATAAATTGAATCCACAGATTTTTCGCCGTCTCCAGTGAGATTAAATCATACTTCTCACTCATATTAAGATGTAGGCAATCGATGACCGACTGCCACTTTTCCTGCCAAACAGGAAGATGCCTAGCCAAATCCTCATGATCCAGTGTCGTTACTTTTCCCTCAATATGAATCCGATATGGTGCTGGTGCTCCGATTTTCCGCAGGACAAACAAAGCCACCCTTTTTAAATATTCATCCTCTTTCGGTTCCAAGATAAACTGCCGAAGGGCTTGTTCCACTTCTTCATCGGCAATAAAACCCAAAACTTGAATCACCTGAAGTTTAGTATCTCTGTCCCCATGGCGCAAAGCCCAAAAAAAGGACGAACGGATTAAAGGGTCCCTCTTGATTTCCTGACTGATAAACTGCCCTTCACCCTTAAATTCTTGGTATTGCTGGTAAAGTGGAAGCTGATAATGATAGCTGATGGTTACTTTCTTTTCTTTACCCTCTTTTATCTCTTTTAAAAGCATTAAATAGTAATTTGCCACCTCTTTTTTGTCATCAAGGTGATAAACCTTATTCCACAGCCCTTCCGCCTCTTTCATTCTTCCAAGATGGTATGCGGCTACAGCAGCATAGTGGTATACCTGAGGTTGAGTATATCCAAAATATATCAGTTTCTTAAAGTAGGAAAAGGCCAGCTGATGCTCCCCTAATATACCCAAGGTGGTAGCCAATTTATATAATTGTTCCAGTGAAATTGGAATCACTTTTTTCAAAAGGTTGATGATCGATCGGAGTCCCTCACGATCCTGGTTATGGGCATAAAAAACCGCCAAATTACATAGGGCATGGATATTGGAGGGGTCTTTTTCCAACACCTGTTCCACCATTTCCATAGCCGATTCGAATTGACCTAAATAGTAATAAGCAAGGGATAAATTGTTGCGTGCCGCCAAAAAATCAGGATATTCTTCAATAGTTGAAGCTAACAACTTGCTAGCTTCCAAGAACTTCCCTTCTTCCAAATAGCGCCTGGCCTGCTCATGCTGAAAAATAAGCTTATTCTCCCCCTTTGGAATGACTTCCCTTGGGGGTCTGGCCAATTCCTGACTTAGGAAATCAAGAAGTTCCTCCGCTTCATCCACATATTCACCATGGGGATCGGATTCCAAATAAAGCAGAATGAATTCCTCTGACATTTCGAAATCTTCCATATTGGCACAATTGTTAGCCATATAAAAATAACATTCAAAGAACGTCGGGTCAATGGATTCCAATATATGCTGCAACACGAGATTAGACTCCTCATACTGCCCCATTTCCGACAAAATGCCAGCCAAATTACAATGATTTACAGGATTGTCCGGTTCAATTTCCACGGCACGGCGAAAATATTTTAAAGCCCTTTTATAGTTGTGCCGATTAAGAAAATGAACGGCCCGATCAAAGAAGAAGGCAGCATCCCATTTGATGGAAACCACTTTGCTTTTCTTTTTTGTCATCCGATTCTGTTTGCCCATAATACCCTCCATCACTTCCGGGATTTACGAAAAGTATAACATAAAATCAAAAATTAGAAAAACCATGTTCTATTTCTTGTGGCGCCGGGCTAATTCTGTAAGAACATCATCCAGCGGGAGCTTCTCTTCTCTCATCAGTACCATCATATGGTAAATCAGATCAGCAATTTCATACCGAAGCTCTTCATGGCTGTGATTTTTGGCTGCTATAATCACTTCACTGGTCTCTTCTCCTACTTTTTTCAGGATTTTATCTATCCCCTTTTCAAAGAGATAGGTCGTATATGCGCCTTCTGGTTTTTCTGCTTCTCTTTTGGCGATTAATGATTCCAATTCCTGAATGATCTCAAATCGCTGGGATTGAACACGGGTCTGGGATCCATCTTTCCCGAAATGAGTAAAGCAGGAATAGGTGCCCTCATGGCAGGCTGGTCCCTCCGGAATGACCTGAATCAGCAGGGTATCTCCATCACAATCATAGAAAATAGAAATCACCTTTTGAATGTTTCCTGATGTCCCGCCTTTATGCCAAAGTTCTTGACGGGAGCGACTCCAAAACCATGTTTCTCCTGTTTCCAAAGTCTTCTCCAGGGACTCCCGATTCATATAAGCCATCATCAGAACATCCTTGCTTTGGCCATCCTGAATAATGGCGGGTATCAATCCCCGTTCATCAAATGTTAATCGTTCCCATGGAATATGAATATTCATCACCTGATCTCCACTCCCCTTTCCCTTAAATATTCCTTTACTTCTTGAATGGAAATCTCCTTATAATGGAAGATGGAAGCAGCCAATCCGGCATCCGCCTTTCCCCGAGTAAACACCTCATAGAAATGCTCGACATTTCCCGCTCCCCCCGATGCGATGACAGGAATCCTTACCGCTTCTGAGATGGATTGGGTGAGCTCAATATCAAAACCAGCCTTTTGCCCGTCACAGTCCATGCTGGTCAATAGTATTTCTCCAGCACCCAATGATTCCACTTTCCTTGCCCATTCCACAGCATCTAATCCGGTTGGCCTGCGGCCTCCATGGGTGTACACTTCCCAGCTTCCAGTTTCCTTATTTCTCTTGGCATCTATGGCAACAACAATGCATTGGCTGCCAAAGATACGGGCTCCCTCGGAAACCAATTCAGGACGGATTACCGCTGCCGTGTTAAGGGACACCTTATCAGCTCCGGCCCGAAGTATATTTCTCATATCCCCTATGCTGTTAATTCCTCCTCCAACAGTAAAAGGGATGGTAATTTCTCCTGCCGTCCTTTCCACCACATCAATCATCGTTTTACGCCCTTCATGGGAGGCAGAAATATCAAGGAATACCAATTCGTCGGCACCTTCCTTGTCATAAAGGGCTGCCAGTTCAACGGGATCTCCGGCATCCCGCAGATTGACAAAACTAACCCCTTTTACAACCCTACCTTCTTTTACGTCCAAACAAGGGATAATCCTCTTCGTGATCATCTTGATGCCCCCAATTCCAATAAGGCATTTTTTAACGTAAATTGTCCCGTATATAATGCCTTCCCAACAATGGCTCCAGAAACTCCCTCATCTGAGAAGGAAGCCAACTGCTGAAGATCAGTGAGTTGGCTCACTCCCCCTGAAGCAATCACTTGTTTTTTTGTGGTTTTGGCCAATTGAACCATCGCCTCGATATTAGGACCCTGTAAGGTCCCGTCCCTAGAAATATCTGTATAAATAAATACTTCAGCCCCAACAGAAATTAAAGAAAGTGCCAGTTCCTCTGCCTTCATTTCAGAGGTCTCCAGCCACCCCCTCGTGGCTACCCATCCATTTCTGGCATCAATTCCAATGGCCACCTTTTCCCCGTATCTTTTTAACGCCTCTTCCACAAAGGGGCGATTTTCAATGGCTGAGGTACCAAGGATCACCCTTGAAACTCCTGACTCCAAATAATCCGTGATGGTCTCCATGGATCGGATACCTCCCCCCACCTGGACGGGAATAGAGAAACCGGAAGCAATCTTTTTGATCACCTCTCCATTTACTGGTTTCCCTTCCTTGGCCCCATCCAAGTCTACCAAATGAAGCCAATGGGCTCCTTCACTCACCCAGCGTTCCGCCATTTCAACCGGTGTGCCGTAAACCGTTTCCTGGTTGTAATCTCCCTGAAGTAATCTGACGCATTGTCCCCCCCGGATATCAATGGCCGGATAAATTGTAAAATTTGTCATGCCCATACCCCCACTTCACTCTCCTCCAAAAACCTCTTCAGAAGGGCCATGCCCATTGCTGAACTTTTCTCAGGATGAAACTGCATCCCAATGATGCGTCCCCGACCGACAACTGCAGGTACTTCCTGATGATATTGAGCAGCAGCCAGAAGGATCCCCCTGTTTTCTGTCTTTACGTAGTAGGAATGGACAAAATAGACATGCCCCTCTTCCAGGCCTGTTAACAGGGGATGTTCTCTTTGTAAAAAATGAAGCTGATTCCATCCCATGTGTGGTATTTTGTAATCCCCTTGAAACCTTACCACCTTCCCGGGAAGTAACCCAAGTCCCTGATGGATCCCATACTCTTCGCTCTGTTCAAATAAAAGCTGCATCCCCAAACAAATTCCCAAAATAGGAGTTCCCTTAACAGCCCTTTCAATAATCTCCTCTGTTAATTCCAACCGGTTCAAATTGTCCATGGCATCGCCAAAGGCACCAACGCCGGGCAAAAGGAGAGTGCTTGCGTTACCCAACTCCTCTTTATTGCCGGATATGATATATTGATATCCCAGCCTTTCGATGGCTTTACTTACGCTATGCAAATTTCCCATACCATAATCTATAATTCCTATCATAATCTTCACAGCATCCCCTTTGTCGATGGTATGCCCTTTACCCTTGGGTCAAAAGAAGTAGCCTCATCCAACGCCCTGCCCAAAGCCTTAAAGATAGATTCAATCATGTGATGGGTATTTGACCCGTAGTGCAAAATGACATGAAGATTCATCCTTGCCTCGAGAGCCAATTTCCATAGAAATTCATGAACCAATTCCGTCTGAAATTGGCCTACTTGTGATGAGGGATACTGAGCCCTGTATTCCAAATGGGGACGGTTGCTTAAATCGACCACCACTTGGGCCAGAGACTCATCCATGGGAACAAAGGCATTTCCATATCGTTTAATTCCCTTTTTATCTCCTAACGCTTTATATAACGCCTGTCCCAAACAGATGGAAATATCCTCAACGGTATGATGATCATCAATATGGGTATCTCCAACTGCTTCCACAAATAAATCAAAATGTCCATGTTTAGTAAATAAATCCAGCATATGGGTTAAAAATGGGACCCCGGTCTCCAATTTACCTTTTCCTTCCCCATCAATGCAAAAGGATAATTGAATATCCGTTTCATTGGTTTTCCGTTTGATCACCGCTTCTCTTCTATTCATCTTTTCCCGCCCCTTCTTCTTCCAGTCGAATTCGAATGGCATTGGCATGGGCCTCTAAACCTTCCACTTCAGCCATCGTGATAATTTTTTCTCCGTGTTCGAGCAGATCTTCCTTACTATAATATATGAGGCTTGATTTTTTCACAAAATCGTCCACGTTGAGGGGTGAGGAAAATCTCGCGGTTCCATTGGTCGGCAGGACATGGTTGGGTCCGGCAAAGTAGTCGCCCACAGGCTCGGAACTGTATGAACCTAAGAAAATGGCTCCGGCATTTTTCACTTTTCCCAATAGATTGAAGGGACTGGATACCATCAACTCCAAATGTTCCGGGGCCAGTTGGTTCACAACCTCCAATGCCTCTTCAATATCCTTCACCACACAAATTGCTCCGTAGTTTAAGAGGGATTGTAATGCAATCTCCTTCCTAGGCAGGTTGGACAGTTGTTCTTCTATGGCCTGTTTAACTGCCTCTGCCAAAGAAGGGGATGTCGTAATGCAAACGGCTGAGGCCATGACATCATGTTCTGCCTGGGATAAGAGGTCGGCAGCCACATAGCGGGGATTTGCCCCTTCATCGGCTACCACCACAATTTCACTGGGCCCAGCCACCATATCGATATCTACCACTCCAAAAACTTCCCTTTTGGCTAAAGCCACATAGATATTTCCTGGTCCTACAATTTTATCCACAGGCTGAATCGTCTCCGTACCATAAGCAAGAGCCGCAATCGCTTGGGCACCGCCAATCGAATACACTTCTTTGATTCCCAAGAGATGACAAGCTGCCAAAACCCCTGCTGAAACGGCCCCTTCCTTCGATGGTGGGGTAACCATCACAATCTCCTTCACCCCTGCTACTTGTGCTGGAATGGCGTTCATCAACACGGATGAGGGATAAGCGGCTGTTCCGCCGGGAACATACAACCCTACCCGATTCAGGGGCTGGATCAGCTGACCTAAGATGGTTCCCGTCGGTCTTGAATCCATCCAGGAGAGTCGTTTTTGCTGCTCATGAAATTGGCGAATGTTGTTTGCCGCCTCTTTTAGCCCTTCATAAAAAGAAGGAGAAACAGATTCCGCTGCCCGCTCCATCAGATCTGATGGAATTTTGAGCGAGGATAAAGAAACCCCGTCAAATTGCCGGGTATACTCGAAAAGTGCCTGATCCCCCTCTTTTTTCACCTGATTTAAGATGGTTAAGACAGCCGCCCTTTGCTCTTCTGTCCCAGTCTCTACATCCCTTTTGGTTTGAAGCTGTTCCTTGGTCACGATTTTTATTGACATTCTTGATTCACCCCAATCACTTTAGAAAAACGCTGATAAATCTCTTCGATTTCTTTATTTTTCATCCGGTAGCTTACCCGGTTTGCAATCAGGCGGGTGGTAATATCGGTAATATGCTCCAGCTCGATCAGACCATTTTCCTGAAGGGTCCGCCCCGTAGAAACAATATCCACAATCCGGTCAGCCAAACCGATTAATGGAGCCAGCTCTACTGACCCATTTAGCTTAATTACTTCTACCTGCTGCCCCTGCTCCCGAAAATATCTGGAGGCGATCCGAGGATATTTTGTCGCCACCCTGGGAGAAAAGGTGGGAGTCCAGTCAGCTAGGCCAGCCACTGACATTCTGCACCGGCTGATTCCCAAATCCAGCAACTCATAGACATCCCGATCCTCTTCAAGGAGAACATCTTTCCCCACAACCCCAACATCCGCCACGCCATATTCCACATAGGTGGGAACATCTGCCGGCTTTGCTAGGAAGAAATCGATATCTAATTCGTCAAAGGAGATAATCAGTTTCCTTGTGTCTTCATGAAAATCCTCGGGAATAGATAACCCTGATTTCCGAAGGAGATCAACCGCTTCAGAAAAAATTCTACCCTTAGGCATCGCAATGGTTAATCGGCTATTCATCCCCCATCTCCCCCTGTTCCATATGAATATAACGGTCCACTCCCTCTCTTTTCAGCGATGGTTGAGTTGAATGAACAAGCTGAAGAGTCACTTTATTCCCTTTCCTTCTTAGTTGGCTGGCTGTTTGAATAGCCGTTTTTCTTTGCCCAGGAAGAAAAGTAATCCATATATTTTCCCCTCTTTCTTCCGGTTTCAGTTGGGCCACTTCCAGCAGCCGATCCACCTTTAAGGCAAATCCGGTAGCCGGAGCAGGGCGGTTAAACTGGGACAATAGTCCGTCATAGCGTCCTCCGCTGCAGATGGGAAACCCCAGATGGTCAGCATATCCTTCAAATAATATCCCCGTATAATAATCCAAGTGACTGAGCATCGTTAAGTCAAACATGAGGTGATCAATAACCTCATAGGATTGAAGAACTTCCCAAAGCTGTACGAGGTTAGTCAACGCTGCTTCCACTTTTCCATTTTTCACAACTGTTCTCGCCCTTCCAAGCACCTCTGCTCCGCCCTTTAAATGCAGAAGTTGATGCAGCCGTTCCTTATCCTGGGCAGAAATCGGCAATTGGGAGATTTGTTTCCGGTAGCCCACGTAATCCCTTTTTACCAATTGTTCCTTTAATTCTGAACGGATATCTTCATGTTTAACCGTTTCTTCCAATAACCCGTCTATAAAGCCAACATGTCCCACGGCAATTTGAAAATACGGAACCTGCACTTCTTTTAGGGCAGTAACACAAAGGGCAATCACTTCCCCATCTGCTTCAGCAGTTCCGTCCCCAATCAATTCCACCCCAGTCTGAGGAAATTCGGCATTTCTCCCTGCCTCCTTCTCCTGTCTGCGAAATACATTTCCCTGATACATCAAGCGAATGGGAAAAGGCTCTTCCTTTAGTAAAGAAGCCACCACCCTGGCAATGGGGGCCGTCATATCCGGACGAAGGACCAATGTATTACCCTTTCGATCCATTAATTTAAACATTTTATCTTCCATCGTAGCGCTCGCCACGCCAACAGTGTCAAAGTACTCCAAGGTAGGCGTCATAATCTCCCGATAGCCCCATCCCTGACAGCATTCTTTTAACCTTTGTTCTATAGTTCTTTTTTCCTCTAATATATTAGGAAGAATATCTCTCATTCCCATTGGTTTCTCAAACACTCTAGGTTTACTCATTTCTCCACACTCCACATCTAATTCCATCTTTATCAAATAGAACTAAAGAATTTACTTTTGTTCCATTCTTAGTTTCGTTAATGATTAGGATACAACGCTTTAGTTTGCTACCAAACTAAAGCGACATTTAATGTAGTCTACCACGTGATGATTGGAGCGTCAACTGGTGGGCAAAATGTTCATGAATTCAGACTGAAACAAAGAAACCACAGGATAAAATCACTCTGTGGCTTCCATTTCTTTCTCTTGGTTTTTCCCAATGACTTGAATCGGATTTCCTCCAACAAAGGTACCGGGGGCGACATCCTTATGTACCACTGAACCCGCTGCCACGATGGCACGGTCTCCAATGGTCACACCCGGCAGGATAATGGTATTGGCTCCCACCATCACCTCTGAGCCAATATACACATCTCCAAACCGATATTCATCTATTAAATATTCATGGGCGAGAATGGTGGTGTTATAACCGATGATGCTGTTTCTCCCAATATGAATTCTCTCCGGAACCAAAATGTCCATCATCACCATCAAAGCAACAGCTGTTTTTTCCCCTACTTCCATACCCAAAAAAGTGCGATACATCCAATTTTTCATTGGGATAAAGGGAGTATACCGGGCCAATTGAATCACCACAAAATTTCGCATCACTTTCCAAAAGGGTACCGTTTTGTATAACTGCCAAAGGGAATTGGCCCCTTTTACCGGGAAACGGTCTGTGTTTCTCATATTCTCACCTCATTTCCCACTGACAATTAAAATGAGATCATCGATACTTTCCAGCATATAGTCGGGATGAAATTGATGGAGAAAATCGGCCCCCTTCATCGACCATGCCACCCCTGCGGCAGATACCCCCGCCGCTTTAGCAGCCATCATATCATATTGGCTGTCCCCTACCATCAAGGTCTCCTCCGGTATGGCTTTCATCTGAGAGATGGCCTTTAAGATAGGTTCGGGATGAGGCTTATGATGTTCTACATCTTGATAAGTAATAATCGCTTCCATATAAGGAGTTAACCCAAACAAGTTTAATCCCATCATGGTTGTTTTCCTTTGCTTTGTTGTAACAATTCCCATCCTTACGCCCATTTGATGCAAGGTTTTTATGGTTTCTGCCACCTGAGGGAACTCCTTTACCAATTGATCATGCACCTTCTCGTTATGTTCCCTGTAAGTCTCCACTAAGGCTTCCACATCATCGGGAGCGCCAAATCTCTCCATCTGCTTATACAAGGTATCACCCATATAAGGAATAATATCGGCCCTTGTGTATTTCCCCGGGTAAAACTGATCCAAAGTAAATTGGAATGACGTAAGAATCAATTCATTGGTATCAATAATCGTTCCATCTAGATCAAATAAAACCGTTGAATATTTTAATTTTGTTGATTTCATGTGACATGCCCTCCCTTATTCAACTGCCGAACAAGAGTTAATCGCGTCCATACCTTGGCTGTAATCAGAGTAATGATCAGGGCAACTCCCAATCGCAAAAGGAGCAACGGTAGAACGTTTATGCCCAAGGGTACAAAGAGAAGGGTATCTTCTATAACCGCATGACAAGCCACCAAAAAAATAGATAAGAGATAAAGATCCTTCTTTGTAAAATTGGACTCCTTGGCACTCTGGATAATGACTCCGGCGCCATAGGCAAGCCCAAACAGCAGACCCGCCAGCAAGGTAATGGATCCAGTTTGATGGACACCCAACATTTTCGTGAGGGGCTGAAGCTTTGTTGCCATTATATCAATAAACTGAATATCCTTTAATACTTGAATTCCCAACATGAGAGGAATGACAATGGCCGCTAATTGGATAATTCCAAAAACGGAGGTTTCAAGCCCCTTTATCAATATTTCACCCCAACCGGAAGGAGCAATATCCTGACTGGGTACCAGTCCATATTTGGCAATTTCCTGTCCTCCCGGCCAAAACCATTGAATCAGGATTGCCGATAAAAAGGCAAGACCAAGGCGTATGCCAATCATCGCCCATGCACTCACCCCAATTCTTTTAGCTACGGCAGTTTCAACCAATAAATTGTGGGAAAAGCTTAGCATCACAGACAGGATAAAAACCTGTTTCACCGTAAGGGACATCGTTAAAATAGCGGCAATGGCGGCATATAGATTTAAAATATTTCCCAACGCCAACACAATGGCCGCTTCACCGGGCAACCCGATAAACCTCATCAGCGGTGAAAATAACCAACTAATCCAACTGATTACAGGAGTATATTTGAGGATCGTCACAATTAACGTAATGGGAAAAATCACTTTTCCCAATATCCAAGTGGTGTGAAAACCGGAATAAAGACCCTTTTTCCATGTTTCTGTCGTGATCACTAGTGTTCCCCCTCTCCATCTCAACGTTACAATAGAACAAAGATTTACACGTTCCATTTATTCGATAGAACCGTCACTAAGACTTCCGCTTTTAATTGAAGTGGAACTAAAGATTTACACGTCCGCAAGTCGAGTTCGGTAAAGGAAACTACTTCAGTAGGAGTTTATACTCCAACTGAAGTTTAGTTGAACTTATCCAGGGGCTTACCGCCACTTATCTCCTACCTAATACTGAAATCGATGATTTCGTTGATTTTTTAAAGCCTCACTTCTCACATCTAATTTCTAGACTATAGAAGTGGGAAGTCTTAGTGGCGGTTAGTCATCGGGCAAAGAAGTCATTAAAATCTGCTTCGAGGCTAAAGAACGGAGCC
Organism: Microaerobacter geothermalis; assembly: GCF_021608135.1. Taxonomy (NCBI): domain Bacteria; kingdom Bacillati; phylum Bacillota; class Bacilli; order Caryophanales; family Bacillaceae; genus Microaerobacter; species Microaerobacter geothermalis. The sequence continues at coordinate 19,146 of NZ_JAKIHL010000031.1, read as the reverse complement.
CTCAAAAACATCTGGGCATTTCGATGATAGAGTCAGTTCCCTTCATATAAATATACTTTAAATATACTTTATTTTCTTTTCTTCTGGTTGCTTCTTTTCCTTTTGGCCGATAATTTGCCTCCCCTTGAAATGACAAGTTCTGGGTCAAGGTATCTGATGTTAGAGTTTCCTTTTTTTCTCCTATACCAAATGAATCCTATTCCAAGGAGAATCGAGAGAATACTGACCAATTGGGCCACACGAATAGTATCCATTAGCATCAAGCTGTCAGTTCTCATCCCTTCAATGAAGAATCGGCCGATGGAATACCAGATAAAATAAGTGAGAAACAGTTCCCCTCTTCTCAGATTAACCCGCCTCAACAAGATCAGAAGAATAAAACCTAACAGATTCCATAGAGATTCATATAAAAAAGTAGGATGATAATACACGCCATTCATATTCATTTGTTCAATAATAAAATTAGGCAGGCCAAGTCCTTCCAGGAACTCCCTTGATACCTCCCTTCCATGGGCTTCCTGGTTGATAAAATTCCCCCATCGTCCAATGGCTTGCCCCAAGATCAAACTGGGAGCCGCGATATCCGCCAATTTCCAGAAGGAGACCCCTCTCTTTTTGGAAAAGATAACCGCAGTAAGAATCGCCCCAATCAAAGCGCCATGGATGGCGATGCCACCCTCCCATATTTTAATGATATCTCCGGGATTGACGGAATAATAATCCCAACTAAAAATCACGTAATAGGCCCGAGCAAAGATGATGGAGATCGGAACTGCCCATAGCACCAAGTCCAAAAATACATCCGGGTGAACTCCTCTTTTTTTTCCTTCAGTCACCGCCAAAATTAGTCCAACTAATGCAGCGGTTCCAAGGATAATACCATACCAATATACATCAAGGGGGCCTATGGAAAAGGCTATCCTTTCTATAAGTAAAAACATTTTTAACCTCCATCTGATTCCATAATTTTTCTCTATTTTCAAATATCGTCTACTTCTTCAATGGTATCCGTCAGCTTCTTAGAGAAATGGACAGCGGCATTGTATCCCATCCGCTTTAAGCGAAAATTCATGGAGGCCACTTCCACAATCACAGCTAAATTTCGTCCAGGTTTCACAGGGATAGTCATTACGGGAAGTTCTGTATCAATGATTTTCATTTTTTGCTCATCCAGTCCCAATCTTTCATACTGTTTCTGGGGATCCCAGGCTTCCAGCTTCATGACAAGGGCAATCTTCTTAAAATTTCTGATGGCGCCCGCGCCAAAGAGGGTCATGATGTTTATTATTCCCACTCCACGGATTTCCAATAAATGTTGAATGAGTTCAGGAGCACTTCCGATAAGCTGATTTTCTGTGGTTTGTCTGATTTCTACAGCATCATCGGCAACCAAGCGATGGCCCCGTTTCACCAATTCCAGTGCCGTTTCACTTTTTCCAATACCACTGGAACCTATGAGAAGAACACCTACCCCATACACATCCACCAAAACTCCATGGAGGGTTGTGACCGGTGCTAAACGGTTTTCCAAAAAACTGGTCATTTTGCTGATTAATTTGGTGGTTGATAAAGAGGATTGTAAAACAGGTATTCCGGATTCTTCAGATGCTTCCAATAATTCATCAGGAACATCCAAGCTCCTGGTCACACAAATGCACGGTGTATCGGGATGACATAAGCGCTTCATTCGATCCTTCTTTTCTTCCGAAGAAAGATGTTCAAAAAAAGTCATCTCTGTCAGACCCAACAGTTGAATTCTTTTTGCTGGATAAAAATGAAAATAGCCAGCCAGCTCCAATCCAGGCCTGCTGATATCCGGAACTTTAATCGCCCTTTTTAATTCATCCTTGCCGCTAATAACCTTCAATTGAAAATGATTGACCAGCTCCCTTACATAAACGCCGCCCATTGGAAGGCCCTCCTTTTTCACGGGATTGTAACAAAATTCACAACTTAGTCACAAACTCTTAATCAATCCTCAACATTTTCATTGTATAATGAAAATAAACAAAGACAGAATATTCGAATACGTTAATCTCATAAGGAGTGAATAAAAATGTTAGTAAATCACATTATCGAAGAATTAGAAAAAGTGTATAACGCTGAGTATGTAAAGTATCAAAACGGTGATTTCCATATCTGGCTTGTTGATAATAAGGGACAAAGCCAATGGAAAATCGTCAACTACCATTCAGCCATTAAGCAGCTGGGAATGTAAGAATGTAAAGCAAGGGACGACTAAAAAGGTCGTCCCCTTTTTTCTTCAAAGAGTTTCTCTTCGATGTACTTTAGGATACTTCTTTTAGGATACTTCTTATTGAGGTGGAACTAAAAAATTTACACGTCCGCTAGTCGAGTTCCAGTAAAGAAGTCATTAAAGTCCGCTTCGGGGCTAAAGAACGGACCCCTCAAAAACATCTGGTCATTTCGTTGATGGAGACAATATGAGGGGTAATTCCCGTTCTTGAGCCTCAACGCTTAAGCTCGAACTCGAAGGCAGTCCTTAGTAAATTTTTTAGTTACATCTTATTGAAGTAGAGCCTAATGTTCCCGCGGCATGATAAACATCGCAATAATATAGATTAAAAGACCAGGAAAGACGGCGGAAAAAATAGAGATCAACACATATAAAAGTCGGATAATAGTTGGGTCTATATCAAAGTATTCGCCAATTCCTCCGCAAACTCCTGCAATCATCCGGTTGGTAGAAGACCTCCTCAGCTTTTTTCCCATGGGCACTTCCTCCTTTACCGCTTTGGTTGGTTAACTCATCATACGAAAACCATATCCAAAGGATTCATCTCACACCTATCTTCTCCAAATTTTTAATTTTCTCACGGGTTCTTCGTGTATCCCGTTCAAGAATTGGGGATAGAAACTGACCAGTGTAGGAACCCTTTACCTTTGCCACTTCTTCCGGAGTACCGGTGGCTATGATCTTCCCCCCCCGGTCCCCTCCTTCAGGACCTAAGTCTATAATATAATCTGCCGTCTTGATCACATCCAGATTATGCTCAATCACCAGGACCGAATCTCCACTTTCTACCAATCGCTGTAAAACAATCAACAGCCGGTGAATATCATCTATATGAAGCCCCGTTGTCGGTTCATCCAATATATACAAGGTTTTGCCATTGCTCCGCCGGTACAATTCAGAGGCCAGCTTTACCCGTTGGGCTTCTCCTCCCGACAACGTGGTAGCTGGTTGTCCCAATTTCATATATCCCAGCCCTACGTCAAATAAGGTTTGAATTTTTCGCTGAATGCGAGGAATATTTTTGAAAAATTCAAGGGCATCCTCAATGGTCATATCCAGTACATCAGCAATGGTTTTCCCTTTATATTTAACTTCCAACGTTTCCCGATTATATCTTTTTCCTTTGCACACCTCACAGGGAACGTATACATCCGGAAGAAAATGCATTTCTATTTTAATAATTCCGTCCCCACGGCAGGCTTCACATCGTCCCCCTTTGACATTAAAGCTAAATCTCCCTTTCTTGTACCCTCTTATTTTAGCTTCATTGGTTTGGGCAAAAACATCCCGAATATCATCAAAAACCCCCGTATAGGTGGCCGGATTGGAACGGGGCGTCCGTCCAATGGGAGATTGATCAATATCGATCACCTTATCCAAATGCTCCATTCCCTTGATCCGCTCATGGAGTCCCGGTTTAACCTTAGCCCTGCCCAGTTCCCTTGCCAAGGTTTTATATAAAATCTCATTGACTAAACTGCTCTTTCCGGAACCGGATACCCCGGTAACACAAGTGAAAACGCCAAGGGGAATTTTGGCATCGATTTTCTTTAAATTATTCTCCTTTGCCCCAATAATTTCAATCCATTTCCCATTTGGCCGTCTTCTCTCGACAGGGATAGGAATAAATTTTTGGCCGCTTAGGTATTGACCGGTAAGGGACTGCGAATGGTTCATCACCTCTTGGGGCGTACCCTGGGCAACCACTTCTCCTCCATGAATACCTGCACCAGGACCTATATCAATGATATAATCGGCTGCCAGCATCGTATCTTCATCATGCTCCACCACGATCAGGGTATTCCCCAAGTCCCTCATTTTTTCAAGGGTCTGAATTAATCGGGCATTATCACGCTGATGAAGTCCAATACTGGGCTCATCCAAGATATACAAAACACCCGTGAGACTGGAGCCGATTTGGGTGGCCAATCGAATCCGCTGGGCTTCTCCCCCGGATAAGGTCCCAGCATTTCGGCTTAAAGTAAGATAATCCAACCCTACATTAACTAGAAATCCTAATCTGGATCTAATTTCTTTTAGGATCAGTCTGGCAATGGTCATCTCTTTATCCGTTAACTGAAGGGATTCAAAATAATCCAAAGCGGCTCCAACGGAAAGACGGGTAACATAGGCAATATTTTTTCCATGAATTCGGACCGCCAACGATTCAGGACGAAGCCTATCCCCATGACAGGCAGGACAGGGTTTTTGGGTCATAAACCCTTCCACCATTTCACGGATATAATCAGAACTGGTTTCCAAATATCTTCTAGATAAATTAGGGATGACTCCTTCAAAAGAAACAAGGGCTTCCTTTACCTGTCCGAAATCATTTTCATAGCGGAACTTTATTTTCTCGCCATTGCTTCCATAAAGAATCACTTTCTTATGTTCTTTGCTCAACTCTTTTACTGGAACATCGACAGGAATTCCAAAATGTTCACAAACCGACTTTAACAACTGCGGATAATAGGTAGATGAAATCCCAGCCCAAGAGATGATGGCTCCCTCTTCTATGGTCTTTTCATCATCAGGGATCACAAGATCGGGGTCCACCTCCATCTTGCTCCCTAACCCGTCGCAGGCAGGACAAGCTCCATAGGGACTATTAAAGGAAAACATTCTGGGGGACAGTTCCTCGATGCTAAATCCGCATTCCGGACAAGCGAGATTTTGGCTGAATAAAAGTTCCTCCTTGTCCATAATATCCACAACCACAGTTCCCTCACCCAGTTTTAATGCCGTTTCAAGGGAGTCAGCCAACCTGGAATGAATTCCCTCTTTGACCACAATCCGATCAACTACCACTTCAATCGTATGCTTTTTGTTTTTTTCAAGGATAATCTCCTCATTGACGTCTTTAATCTCCCCATCTACCCGCACCCTAACATATCCCTGCTTGCGAATCTCTTCAAACAGCTTGACGTGCTCCCCCTTTCTCCCCCGAACCATTGGAGCAAGAATCTGAATTCTAGTACGCTCAGGATATTCCATGATGCGGTCTACCATCTGTTCAATGGTCTGAGAGCTGATTTCTGTCCCATGGGTAGGACAATGGGGCCGCCCAATTCTTGCAAACAACAGGCGAAGATAATCATAGATCTCCGTTACGGTTCCAACGGTAGACCGGGGGTTTCGACTCGTCGTTTTTTGATCAATGGAGATGGCTGGGGACAAGCCCTCAATGGAATCTACATCGGGCTTTTCCATCTGGCCCAAAAACTGTCTGGCATAGGCAGAGAGGGATTCCACATATCTTCGCTGCCCTTCTGCATAGATGGTATCAAAGGCCAGAGAGGATTTGCCCGATCCGGATAAGCCGGTAAGAACCACAAACTTATCCCTTGGAATGGTGACATCAATATTTTTTAAATTGTGGGCTCTTGCCCCTTTGATCACAATATGATGCTGAGACAACATAACTCATCCTTCCGCTTTTAGTTCCAAAATCATATCACGCAATTGAGCTGCTCGTTCAAACTGTAGCTGTCTGGCTGCTTCTTTCATTTCTTTTTCCAAGCGGTCAATGAAAGCTTGCTTGTCCTTCTTGGACATTTTTTGCTCAGGAAGATCAATGAAATAATCCCCCTTCTCCTCCGCCGCCCTTGTCGCTTCTATGACATCTCGAATGGCCTTCTTTATCGTCTGCGGGGTAATTCCATGCCTTTTATTGTACTCCATCTGGATCGCCCGGCGGCGGTTGGTTTCATCAATGGCTACCCTCATGGAATGGGTAATCTGGTCTGCATACATAATGACCTGACCATTGGCATTGCGGGCAGCCCTTCCAATGGTCTGAATCAGAGAGCGCTCCGCCCGCAAAAAGCCCTCCTTATCCGCATCAAGAATGGCTACCAGGGAAACTTCAGGCAAGTCCAGACCTTCCCTCAGAAGGTTAATTCCCACCAACACATCAAATTCTCCCAATCGAAGACCTCGGATGATTTGCATTCGCTCAATGGTCTTAATATCCGAATGAAGGTACTTCACTTTGATGCCAACTTCCTTTAAATAATCGGTCAAATCCTCAGCCATTTTTTTGGTCAGGGTAGTGACTAAAACCCTTTCATTACGCTTTACCCGCTCATGGATTTCCCCAATTAAATCATCGATTTGTCCCTTAATCGGACGAACCGAGATGCTGGGATCTACCAGTCCTGTAGGACGAATTATTTGCTCCACCATATCGGGGGTATGTTCCAATTCATAGGGTCCCGGTGTGGCAGAAACATATATAATCTGGCGGATATGCTTTTCAAATTCCTCAAATTTCAAGGGTCGGTTATCGGCGGCTGAGGGCAGGCGAAATCCATGGTCAATGAGGGTCAGCTTTCTCGCCCGGTCCCCGTTATACATTCCTCTGATTTGGGGAAGGGTCACATGGGACTCATCGATCACGATCAAAAAATCATCAGGAAAATAATCTAACAAGGTATAGGGAGTAGAGCCAGGGGGTCTTCCCGTTAAGTGAAGGGAGTAGTTTTCAATCCCGGAACAATACCCCATCTCCTGCATCATTTCAATATCATATCTGGTTCTCTGCTCCAGCCTTTGTGCCTCCAGCAGCTTCCCGTTCTCCCGAAGGACCTTTAAACGGTCCTCTAGTTCTGCTTCAATTCTCTGGATGGCTTCCCTCATGACCTCTTCCCTGGTTACGAAGTGAGAAGCAGGAAAAATGGCAATATGATCCCTCTCCGCAATGATTTCCCCTGTCAACACATCAATCTCTGAAATCCGTTCTATTTCATCTCCAAAAAACTCAACCCGAACCGCCTGCTCACCGCGGGAAGCCGGAAATATCTCCAGCACATCTCCCCTTACCCTAAATGTTCCTCGGACGAAGTTGATGTCATTTCTCTCATATTGGATAGATACCAGTTTTCGCAGGACATCATCCCGGTTCCTTTCCATTCCCACCCGCAGGGACAAAACCAAATCCCGGTACTCCCGCGGATCTCCCAAACCATAGATACAGGATACACTGGCCACAATAATGACATCCCTTCTTTCAAAAAGGGCACTGGTAGCCGAGTGGCGAAGCTTATCGATTTCATCATTGATACTGGCATCCTTCTCAATGTAGGTATCCGTTTGTGGAATATAGGCTTCAGGCTGGTAATAATCATAGTAACTGACAAAGTATTCAACGGCATTATTGGGAAAAAACTCTTTAAATTCACTGCATAATTGGGCAGCCAACGTCTTGTTATGGGCAATCACCAGTGTAGGCTTCTGTACCTGCTGAATCACCTGAGCAATGGTAAATGTTTTTCCCGTACCGGTTGCCCCTAATAAGGTTTGGTGCTTTTTCCCATTTTTTACCCCTGAAACCAACTGCTGAATGGCCTTCGGTTGATCCCCCCGGGGTTCATATTCTGAAACGAGCTGAAACGTTTGGTTCACAGCTCTCATCCTTTCTTTATTTTGAAATGATATGGTGGAACAAAGAATTTATTAAGAGCTATTATATCATAAGATTGGCTCCATCCATAACATTTTTGGAACGTTTGTTCTGAAAATTTCAGATTGGTGGTAGAGTGATCTGTTGCATGCATTTTGTGGATGATTATTGTATGATAAATAGGAAGGGAGGAGAAGGATGATGACCATTTATCAAAGTCCATGAGTGGTTTGCCATGATGAGGTGATATACCCCCATGAGGATAACCGGGTTGTTATCCGTTTACAGGACATATTTAAAAAATTTTCGATTGGTTTAGATGCGCAGGAAAATAAAAGCGATGCTTATGGATCGAATAAACCTCGAAAGAAGTATGTGGTTCTTACTTTTGATGACGGGCCCAGCCGTTGTTTGTATCAAATTTTAGATATTTTGGCCCATTATAATGTTCCCGCCCTTTTTTTCTGGCTTGGCAAATATATTCATCCCCAAAGGCCATGGAAAAGAGTATTGGATGAAGGTCATCTCATCGGGTCCCACTCATGGAAGCATCGGGATCTGACCAAATTGTCCTATCAAGAACAATTGGCTGACCTTCAGTTATCCAAAGATAAAGTCGAAGAAATTACGGGCGTACCTATTACCTATTTTCGCCCTCCCTTTGGCCGTTATAACACCGATACATTATTGGCAGTTGAAACATTAAATATGATCCCCATGTTATGGCACGTTTCCACCCATGATTGGCTGAATCGACATCATCCAAAAAAAATTTCTGAAAATGGAATCCGTTATAGTGAAGACGGAAGCATCCTGTTATGTCATGAGCTTCAGCAAACAACAAAAGCCCTTCCAGAATTAATCGAAGGACTTTTGGATAAGGATGTTCAGTTTGTGCTGCCGCCTATTTATCCCAGGTCTTCCCGCCAAGGAGCTTCTTTGTGATAAAAAATGCAATAATCATCGAGATCAGTCCTAGTGTCATCAAAACAGGTCCCTGCTTATATCCTTCAAAAACCGCCATCATTACGCCAACGGCAACGATGATCCCAAGCCAAACATTCATAACCACCCGGCCCACAGCAACGGTTATCGCCCCTGGTACAATCAATGCAATCAACAGTTTAAATAAAAAAGACATACATTCTCTCCCCTATCTATTGATGTGGAACTAAAGATTCACACGTCCGCTAGTCGAGTTCGGCCCAGATGTGATTAATGTCCGCATCGAGGCTAAAGAACGGAGCCCTCAAAAAATCTGGGTATTTCAAGGGTGGAGTCAGTTTGATCGCTAATTCCCATTCTTTAGCCTCAACGCTTAAGTACGAACTCGAAGGCTGTCCTTAGTGAATTCTTTCGTTCCGTCTGTATAAAGAAAGTCTACCCGCTTATCTATTCCTTAAGGAGCGGGAGTATGAGAGGCGGTCAGCTCAATCCCTGGATGATCAGAGCTGACCTTTGGATTTAAAGAATGAATAATCCCCTTCGGATAACCCCCCAATATAGACGGTTCATTCTTTTCAGGAGAAGTGACCATTCCCAGTTCATGGTGTTCCCCATGGTATAACGACCTCTGAACAAACCGAACTTCTCCGTCATGGTCTAAAATTTCCATTTTACTGTATGCAGGCTTTTTCTGAAGCGAATAATAGATATCTTTTTTCGTTCTTATGGGCACCCCGTTGATTTTTTGTATGATTTCCCCCGGTCTTATTCCCGTTTTCATTGCCGGTGAAGGATCAATGAGGGCTAATATCCTACAGCCTCTTTCATCATTTACAAACACCGGCTGCCCGTTTTTTTCTTTCCGTTTGTTCAACTGATGAAGTACCTCCGGGGCAAACAGGAGAAGGAATGAACCCCATATAGCAGGAGGCCAGTAATAACTTATCCCTATTATTACAGCCAAAAGGAATAAAATTAGCAGGGAGCCCCTTGCAATCATATTTTTCCCTATCCACGGGTAGGTCCGGGTCATCTGGTATTGATACCCTGAAAGAACCGGAAAGGGAATCAGCGATACATCTGCAGTAATGGGAATCCCAATGGAGCCTGGCACAACTAACACGATCGGATAAAGAAAAAGGCTTTGAAACAGATAACCTCCAAATAGTCTTCCCCTCTTACTTCTCTCTATATAAGGCGTGGCCGCCTTTTCTCCAAAAAAATAAAGAAAAAGGAAATCGGCTAAAAAGAGCATAGTCGTAAGTATCAACAGGGATACCACATCAATCGTTCCTAAAAACGCCCAAAATTCGTCTAGTAAAGAACCAATCACACTTCCGGGCGGAAAGTATTCCATCAGGATCCTGACGGCCACAATCAGGCCTCCAATGACTGCCGAGGCCATAAAACGAAATCGAAAGAATGAAAGGATCAGGGCTAATCCCCACCATAGAAATAGAAGGATAGGAGGAATCATGCTTCCCAGACCATATAAAACGCCAGAAATGGTCAAACCAGAAACGATGCTAAAGGCTAAGGATAATCCGATCTTTTTCCAATGGGAACGAATACGGTGGCCAAACAGTTGCCTTTCTAAATGCATCAATTTTACATAATTCCAATATACGGAAATTAATCCGATAAGAACGATCAGGAACACCAGAACATAATAGCTGATACTCATATACGAGACCCTCCATGATCAGAAGCCAAAAGCTAGCAACCTGTATACATCTTCAGATAAAAATGAAGACCACAGATCCTGTGGTCTTGTATTCGACACTTTCTGATGAAATCCTCTATTTCTTTTCCGTCAGATTCACAAGAACCTCGATAGCTTTTTGAAGCTGATTATCGTTCTTGGGATCACTTAATTTTATCCTCAATTTCTCTTCCAAAAGATCAGCGGTATCCTTATCCAGCAATCCTGTTGGAGGAAGATTGTTATTAAGTTGAAAATCTCTCATGGCTTTTTCCGTATTTTCATCAAAATATCCATCACTTCTATTGACGTTAAATCCAAGGCCCTGGAGGATGATTTGGAGATTGGAAATTTCCGGTCCATTCATATCCCTTTTCAGCACCTTGTCTTTTGGTAGTTGCAGCGCGCTAAAATAGGGAGGCTGAGAAACTTCATAGGTGGGTTCCACCCCTTTTTCATGGATCCAATTCCCCTTTGGGGTTAACCATTTGGCAATGGTTAGCTTAAGGCTACTTTTGTCACTCATTTCCACAGTGCTTTGAACGGTCCCCTTCCCAAAGGTCTTTTGTCCAATAATTGGGTAATCACCGCTCTCCTTCAATGCGCTCGCCAGGATTTCTGATGCACTTGCGCTTTCTTCATTAACCAACACAACAATAGGATATGGTTTTTTCCCATCCAACTTTGAATTAAATGTCTTCTTCTCCCCGTTTCGATCTGTCACATGGAGAATCACACCTTTATTGGGTACCAACTCTTCAGAAATGGTAAGAACCGTATTTAGAAGCCCCCCAGGATTTCCTCTCACATCAATAATCAGACCATCAATTCCCTTCTCCTCTAAGGATTTTAATTTTTCAATAAAGTGTTGATCCGTTTCAAAGGCAAACTGGGAAATCTCAATTTTCCCAAAAATTTTTCCATTTCTCTCAACAGTTGAAGAGAATACCGTTTCTATGGGAATCTCGTCTCGCACCACCTTCACTTCAATCGGTTCGGCACTTCCTGATCTCTTAATGAGAAGATTGGCGACGGAGCCCTTTGGTCCTCTAATTTTTAACACCGCTTCATACAAGCTTAAGCCCTCGATACTTTCCCCGTTAACGGAAAGAATTTGATCATTTGCCTTCAGTCCAGCTTTATCAGCAGGGGAATCCTTAAATGGTGCAACTATCGTCACTTTCCCATCCTTTATCGTAACCTCGGCACCAATTCCCTGAAACGTGGATTCCAACGATTCGCTAAAATGCTTGGATGCCTTTTGATCCATATATGTGGAATAGGGATCTTTCAGGGAATTAACCATCCCTTCGATGGCCCCGTTGATCAGTTCTTCATCCTCCACTTTTGTAAAATAATTTTCTTTAATGGCTCTGTATGTTTCAAAAACTTTTTTTAAATCTTCAGGAATATCCTCCTTGGACTTGTCACCTTTCGAGCCCCCCTGGCCTTCCTTTGCCAATGGCTCACTGTCAACCCATTTTTGCATGGTATAGTCAGAACCGCTGATATTAAGCCATGCAAGGGTTAGCAAGCTGCTCGCAATGATGGCTATTCCAATCAATAATGCAACTGTTCTTCCTCTAAATGTCATGCGCTGTTTACCACCTTTGCGTACAATTTTTATGTTCATTTTAAATAGTATATTCAAACGGGCTACTTAAGATACGGCATGGGATCAACAGGAACTTGATTTTTGTAGACCGTAAAGTGAACATGGGGTCCGGTTGACCGACCGGTAGATCCCATCAATGCAATGGTGTCCCCCCGTTTTACTTCCTGTCCTTCCTTGACAAGAAGCTTTTGGTTGTGACCGTACAGGGTCCATATTCCGCCGCCGTGGTTAATAATAACCGTATTTCCATACCCTCGGAGATAAGCGGCAGTAATCACCACACCAGACTCCGCTGCCACAATGGGTGAACCATATGTACCAGGAGGATTGGCTCCGATATCCAATCCGTTATGACCAGCCGGCTTTCCAGTGAAGGGATCAACCCGATAGCCAAATCCGGAAGTAATTCTTGTTGTTCCCGGTGCTGGCCAAAGAAGTTTTCCCCCCTTATAATAAAGCTTTTCCAACTCCTTCATTTTCTCGGCAATTTCTCTGGCGATCGCCATGACCCGTTCCTCTTCTTCCCGGTCCACTTCACCCAATTCCCTTTCTTTCTGCTCCAATTGGGCGGCAACCACCGTCTTTGTTTTCAACTGCTGCCTATAGCTTTCCTTTAAGGATTGTGCCTCTGCCAGCATTCCCTCCAACTCATTCAGTTTGACTTCAATCTCTGCCTTCTTCTCGGCAATGGTGTCTCTGTCCCTCTTATTGGCTGCCAAAATATTAACATCCTGATCCACAATTAATTTCAACGAATCCAGACGATCCAAAAAGTCGCTAAAGCTCTTGGAACCCAACAAAACTTCCAAGTAAGAAATTTTGCCGGTTTCATACATCATCTTCACCCTTGTTTTAAGCAGGCTGTCCCTTTCGGCCACCCGGGTTTCAGCCGCCTGCAGCTCAGCGGCCGCCTGATTTAATTCCTCTTCTTTATTATTGATATCTTTATCCAACTGGTCAATTCTGGCCTGGGTTTCATTCATTTTCAGATCCAACTGCATGATATCATATTGAACCGCTTTCTTCTGTTGGCTCACCTGATTCAGTTCCATTTGTGCCTCGGCGGCCCTTTTTTCCGCTTCCTTCTGCTTTTTTTTCAATTCTTTGATCTGCCGCTGAATCTTTTCGATCTGGCTTTCTGCCTGTCCAACCGAAGGAGTTGTATTGATTACCAACGTGAACACCAGAATCAGAAGAAACGGGAATAAGACATATTTCTTCATGATTTTCCCCCTCGCCCAAACGTTATCCTTACTGAACATTCTCTTAAAGAGTCCGTTTTATATGGACGGAACTAAACATTAAACCCGTAAAAATCGATGAACCGACACCAAACTTCCCCAAATTCCGATAAAAGCTCCGATGCCGATCAACAATTCGGCAATCTGATACCCCAACGGAAACAGTGGCAACAGGTCGAGAAAATAAAAGGATAGGTCAACCATCACCTGGTCGTACAAAAACTTGTAGCCAGCCAATAAAAGAATAATAGGCAAGATGGAGCCAATCACTCCCAATAGCAGTCCTTCGATGAAAAAGGGCCAGCGAATAAACCAATTGGTAGCTCCCACCAGCTTCATAATCTCAATTTCCTTGCGCCTTGCAAAAATGGTTAAACGAATGGTATTGGCGATCAGAAACATCGCCGTGAAGGCCAGGCCAATGATAAAAATAAGCCCGATATTTCTAATGGTGCTGGTTACCGTAAAGAGCTTGTCCACGAAACCTTGTCCATAATTCACTTTATCTACCAAGGGGATTCTTTGAATCTCTCCGGCCACTTGCTCCACTTCCTGTGGAGTTTCAATCCGAACAACAAAAGCGTCGGGAAGGGGATTCTCCTGCTCCAATCCATCAAATAGATAGGCCTGTTCCCCAAAACTATCCTTTAGCTGCTGCAATCCCTCTTCCTTTGGAACAAACTGCACTTCCTTTACACCCGAAATATCCTTTAATTGACCCTTGATGCTTTTTATATTCTCCTCATCTGTCATCACATCGAGAAAAACCTTTATTTCAACCCGGTTTTCCACCACATCGACGATGTGATTGACATTAAGAGCCAACATCAGGAAAACGCCGAGGATAAATAGAGTAATCGAAACGGCACTTACCGAAGCAAAGGTCATCCAGCCGTTTCTGCCAATATTTTTAACCCCCTCCCTCAAATGACGACCAAAGGATCTAAGCTTCATAGCCATATTCACCCCTTTGCTCGTCCCTGACAATCCGGCCGTTTTCGATGGCGATCACCCTCTTTTTCATTGTGTTGACAATCTCTTTATTATGGGTAGCCATCACAACAGTTGTTCCGCGGAAATTAATCTCATTAAACAGATTCATAATTTCCCATGAGGTTTCCGGATCAAGATTTCCCGTAGGCTCATCGGCAATGATGACAGAAGGATTGTTCACCAAAGCCCTCGCTAAGGCCACCCTCTGCTGCTCACCACCGGAAAGTTCAGACGGAAGGGACTTTACCTTGTGTTTTAATCGTACCAACTGAAGAACTTCAAGGACTCTTTTTCGAATGGCCCGTTTGGGAGCCTCTATCACTTCCATGGCAAACGCGACATTTTCATAGACTGTTAATCTCGGCAATAGTTTAAAGTCCTGAAATACCACCCCAATGGTTCTTCTGATCTGGGGAATTTGCCGTTCCTTGATCTTTTCCAAATTGAAATTATTGATAAAAATCCGGCCCTTTGTCGGCCGCTCTTCCCGATACATCAATTTAATAAAAGTAGATTTCCCCGCACCGCTAGGGCCTACCACATATACAAATTCCCCTTGATCGATCTTTGCAGAAATTCCCTGAAGGGCATTGGTTCCATTGGGATATGTCTTCCAAACATCATACATTTCTATCATAACCGGATTTCCTCTCCTCACCGATGCATCTTTTCATTATGTCTTGAGGCTAAAATAAAACATTCGACACTTTTCATTAATATTCCTTTTTTTCTTTGCGCTTTTTTTACATGTTTTTACTTTCTTTGATATCTCTTTCCAACCTCTTAAAGCTCCCAATCTATTATATCATTTCTGGTATTTTCCCTCCGGGTGAAATTTTTAGGAAATTTTGTATAAAATTTAAACAAATTGTAAAGAAAATGTAAGGAAATTGTCAAAAAAAATACATAAATTCACTAGTTAATCCGTTGTGATTAATAATAAATCTAATATAATAAGATTCATAATCTATATAAATGTGGAATTAAAGATTCACACTTTCGCTAGTCGGGTTCGTCAGGACGTGATTCAGATCCGCTTCAAGTCTAAAGAACGGAGTCCTCAAAAACATCTGGGTTCTTCAAAGGTGGAGTCAGTTTAAGGGCTAATTCACGTTCTTTAGCCTCTTCGCTTCGTACGAACCCGAAGGCTCACCTTAGTGAATTCTTTAATTCCATCTATATAGCTCCGTTCATATACCCAATTGAATAGAAAATCTATGAAAAAAGGGAGTGATTGATTTATGTTGGTTGGAAATATAAGAAATCTTCACCAGACGACCATTCATAAAGAATTTAAAGGAACGGATATACAATCTACCAATGAAATAAATAATAAGCTTAAATTTCTGGAATTAAACCAAGAGGATTTACAACGCTTGCGACACATTAAACCTGAAATTGACGCCTTGGCAGATGAAATTACTCACAAACATTACCATGTCCTTCAACAATTTGATGAATTGAACGCAATTATCAGACGCCACAGCTCTGTTGAAAAATTATCCAAAACCTTTTCTCAATATCTTAGAACCCTAGGTAGTATTACAGAAATTGATAAGCGTTACATTAACAACCGTGTACGTATAGGAGAAATGCATGCGCGAATCAAGTTAACTCCCGAATGGTATACCGGTGCATATATTCGTGTATATGAATTTCTTATCCCGATAATTATCAAAAAATATTACAGAGACCCTGAGAAAATGACCAAAACTATCATGTCTCTACTTAAAGTGATCACTTTGGATTCACAAATTGTTCTTCAATCTTATCAAGAGGCCATGGACTATAAAAATATTGATGGGGTAAGCACCGTGCTGGAATTAATTACACGAATGACCCAAGCCGTTGATCTGATTGAAGCAGCCAAATCAACCCAGGAAGAAGCAATTAGTGTGAGTTCTTCTACAGAACAATTAAGCGCATCTGTCCATGAGGTAGCCAAAAATGCGACGAATGTGGCGGAAAGTTCCGAAGCAGCCGTTTCTCAAGCGGAAAAAGGGCAGGAGATTATCGAAAATTCATTGGATAAATTTATTTTGATCGGGGAGCAGTTCAAGGAAGCAAAGGCCAGTTTTGATAAGCTTTTTAAGGAGATTAACAGTATTAATGAAATCATTCGTTTTATCAGCAATGTAGCTGAGCAAACCAATCTACTCGCCTTAAACGCCTCCATCGAAGCGGCACGAGCAGGTGAACATGGACGAGGATTTGCAGTGGTGGCGTCAGAAGTTCGTAAACTTGCTGAACAGACAAAGCAATCCGTTGTAAAAATCTCCAATACGATTTCCACTCTGCAGCATGAGGCAATTGATGTATCCAAGTCCAGCAACGCCATATCCGAAGCAATTGATGAAGGAGTTGGAGATGCCAAAATTTCCATAAACTATCTAAAATCTATTATTTCAGATATCCGTGAAATTGGCGGCGCTACCGGAAATATTGCAGCCATTGCCGAGCAACAATCTGCAGCCACCTCTGAGATTGCAAATCGAGTGGCCCATGTCAGTGATTTATCTGACGAGACTCAACAGGGCATCGTTGACTTTGGCAGTAATTTGCACAAACTAAGCAGACAGGTAAATGAGCTTCGCCTATACCTCCTATCTTCCATAGGCACCCTACAGGACAGACAATTGATTCGTGTGGCCAAAACGGACCATCTCCTTTGGAAGTGGTGGATTTATAACTCATTTATGGGATACGAAAGCCTGAATCCTGAAGATGTGGCCAACCATCTTGTCTGTCGTCTGGGTAACTGGTATTACAATGAAGCTGGCGAAAATGTAAAAAAGACTTATTCTTACCAATCAATGGAGGGAGTGCACATAAAAGTCCATGAACTGGCTAAGGAAGCGTTGGCTGCTCATATCAAAGGGGACAACCGAAAAGCTAATGAGAGGTTGGAGCAGCTAGAGCAGGTATCCTTTCAGCTCATTCATCTTCTAGATGAATTGGAAAATGAAATCAGCCAGCAGGTGGTGCAAAATACAAATGCATAGAAATGCGTAGAATAAACCCGGTAGTGACTCTACCGGGTTTCAATTTCTTCCTTCATTTTTTTCAATAAGTTATGCTTTAATGTCCATAAGGTTTCAGACAGGTCCACATGATAACGATGGGGGTTTTTCAACCGTTTCTGCTCAGCAGAAAAATGGGAAAGTTGCTCCTTAGCATATTGGCGAATGGTTGAAATATCCGGTGATGAATACACCCGTTTTCCCTTTCGGAATAAGGGAACGAGCAGTTCCTTGATTTCAAAATTCTTCACCGTCTTTCTTTTCCACGTATTTACCGGATCAAATACCTCCAATGGCTGGTCAGGATCTACCGTTTCTTCATCTAGCATAATTAAATCAACCAGAGCCATTTTTGTATTCTTATCCAATAGGCGAAGTACTTTCTTAAATCCCGGATTGGTAAGCTTCCTTGGATTTTCTGATACCTTGATTTTGGGTACTAACTTTCCCTTATCTTCAGCAGCCACCAACTTATATACACAACCCAAGGATGGGTGATCCCGGGAAGTAATCAGATTGGTCCCTACACCCCACATATCAATTTTTGCCCCCTGGGCCTTCAGATCCTGAATGATAAATTCATCTAAATCGCTGGATGCCACAATGACGGCATCATGAAACCCGGCCTCATCCAACATTTTTCTCGCTTTCTTGGATAGGTAAGCCAAGTCCCCGGAATCCAGACGGATTCCCTTCAGGCGGTATCCTCTTTCCACCAGTTCTTTCCCCACCTGAATGGCATTGGGGATCCCACTTCTTAATGTATCGTATGTATCCACCAGCAAAATGCTGTTTTCCGGATGTTTTTCTGCATAATGGCGAAAAGCCTGAAGTTCCGACTCATGGCGCTGAATCCACGAATGGGCATGGGTCCCCCGGATGGGAATTCCAAATTTAGCACCTGCCATTACATTAGAGGTACCATGGCATCCGCCGATATAGGCTGCCCTGGCACCGTAAAGGGCCGCATCTACTCCCTGAGCCCTTCTTGCCCCAAATTCCAGCACCACATCATCTCCAGCTGCCTGGGTAATGCGCTGTGCCTTTGTCGCAATTAACGTTTGGTGATTTAAAAGCAATGTAAGGGTGGTCTCCACAAATTGCGCTTCAAACCAAGGTCCCCGTATCCGAAGGAGCGGTTCATTCGGAAAAACAACAGACCCCTCCGGCACCCCATCCACATCACAGCTAAAAGTAAAATTTCTTAACCTTTCCAAAAATTCTTCTCCAAATTCTCCTGTTGACCTCAGATAATCGATATCTTCACCAGTAAAAGAAATGGAATCCAAGTATTCAAGAGCCTGTTCCAACCCGGCAGCAATCACAAATTGATTTCCCGAAGGCGCTGACCTGTAATATAAATCAAAAACCACTTCCTGATTGTCATTTCCTTCATCGGAAGATATCATTGTCAGTTCATAAAAATCCGTCAACATGGTCAGATTCATGATTTATCCCCACTTCCCCCCCAGACGATGAATTAATTGTACCACTTTTTTCTCATGATGAACATAACTGTATATCAGGGAAGGTTACTTCTTTTGCCTCAGCTCCATGTTCATCTGCTTTACTTTTTCTGTAATCCCTTTTATCTTCTCCCTGGCCTCTTGATGCTCCTCAAGGGAGTTCCAGTGCTGAACAAGGGGAGGCATCGCTTTGGACATATGGGTGTACAAGGCCCAGACCTTAACCATTTCCACATTTTCCTCAGTCGCTTCTCCAACCAATAATTCCGTGAACTACTCACCACTTAACGTGTCCACGTTTGAAGTGGGAGCTTCCTAATCAAAGATTAGAGATTTGTTTCAAGCGAAGTTTGGTATTTAAGTTTCCACCTAATGGTTTAGGCAACCCTTATTCGCTTTGGATGGTTCACGCATCCATTATCCCTCACTGCTTGTATCAGATAGGGAATACCTGTATAGGCTTGTCTTAGAATATTAAGACTACCGTTAATATCTGCATTTATCAG